>NZ_FYDZ01000022.1:0-79490 GCF_900187515.1 Pseudomonas sp. Irchel s3f10 | reverse complement strand
AATGTTGTGAACGCGGCAGCCTGGCTGTCCGCCTCAAGGTGCCCGGATTCAATCTTGCCGGTGGCGTCGGCGGCTTCAAAACGATAGCGATTCATCAGGCGTCCCGTGTCACACGGAGGATTTCTTCGGGCGCGGTGGCGCCGCTGCGGATCCAGCGGTCACCGTCCTCGCGCAGGCTGAACATCCCGGCCTTGGCCGCCGAAGCGCGCAAGGCCTGCTCCCCTGCCCCTTGGTGAATCAGGGTACGGATGTCGTCGTCGATGCAGAACAATTCGTGAATGCCGGTACGGCCGCTGTAACCGGTTTGATTGCACGCTGGGCAACCGACCGGGCGCCAGGTGCCGGGCGCGGTGGGGTCTTCTTCCTTGCAGTGATTGCACAGCCGCCTCACCAGTCGCTGCGCCAAAACCCCGAGCATTGACGACGCCAGCAGAAACGGTTCGACGCCCATGTCGATCAAGCGGTTGACCGCCGACACCGCGTCGTTGGTGTGCAGCGTTGCCAACACCAAATGCCCGGTCAGCGACGCCTGCACGGCGATTTGCGCAGTTTCGAGATCGCGGATTTCGCCGATCATGATGATGTCCGGGTCCTGACGCAGGATCGCCCGCAGCGCCAACGCAAAAGTCATGTCGATCTTGGCGTTAACCTGAATCTGACTGATGCCCGGCAAGTCGTATTCCACCGGGTCTTCGACGGTGAGGATGTTGCTGGTACTTGCATCGAGCCGCGCCAGTGCGGCGTAGAGGCTGGTGGTTTTGCCGCTGCCGGTCGGCCCGGTGACCAAAACGATGCCGTGAGGCTGACGGATCAGGTGATCGAGTTTGGCCAACACCTGTGCGTCCATGCCCAACGTTTCCAGATGCAGGCGCCCAGCCTGTTTGTCGAGCAAGCGCATCACCACCCGTTCGCCATGGCCGGTCGGCACCGTTGAAACACGAATATCGATCGGCCGCCCGGCCACCCGTAAGGCGATGCGACCGTCCTGCGGCAGGCGTTTTTCGGCGATGTCGAGCTGCGCCATGATCTTGATCCGCGACACCAGCGCACCGTGCAACGCCTTGCGCGGCGAGACCACGTCACGCAGCGTACCGTCGACGCGGTAGCGCACCACTGAATGGGTTTCGAACGGTTCGATATGAATGTCACTGGCCTCATCGCGCGCCGCTTGGGTCAGCAAGGCGTTGATCATGCGGATCACCGGCGCGCCGTCCTGGGTGTCGAGCAGGTCGGTGATTTCCGGCATGTCCTGCATCAAGCGGTCGAGGTCGACTTCATTCTCCGCCGCCCCGACCACAGCGGCGGCACTGCCGGTGTCGGCATAGGCAGCGGCGAGCAAGCCATCGAGTTCATCATCGCGCACCCGCTGAATCGTGGTCGCGCCAAACTGCCGCCGCGCCTCGCTGATCGACCAGCCCGGCGTTGACGGGCACACCGTCAGCACGCCATCGCACAACAGAATCCGCTGCGCCTTGGCCCAGGCGTAGGGCAGCGAACTCATTGGATGGGCACCGCTTTGATCGTCGCGCGTGGCCCTGAGGCAGGCATAACCGCCGGCACACCCTGCGCCGCCGTCGGCAACTGCGGCGCCTGCATGTCCGGCATCGCCCAACTGCGTTCCGGCTGCAAACCACCCTGGGCGCGGCGCATGAAGTCGTAGCGATTGAGAGTAATACTGCGCCCCGCTTCGCTGTCGCGGATGATGTACGGGCGCAGGAACACCATCAGGTTGGTCTTGGTGATCGCCCGGCGTTCATTGCGAAACAGCGCGCCAATCCCCGGCAGACTGCCCAGCCATGGCACCGCGTCATTGCTCTGGCTGTAACCGTCCTGCAGCAATCCGCCGAGGACCATGATCTGGCCGTCGTCGAGCAAAATACTGGTGTCGATCGCGCGTTTGTTGGTAACGATCCCCGTCGATGTCGCGCTGTTGGAAGCGCGCTCATCAATGCTGCTGACTTCCTGATAGATATCGAGCTTGACCGTGCCGCCCTCGGAAATCTGCGGGCGAACATTGAGCTTCAAACCCACCTCTTCACGGGTCACGGTCTGGAACGGGTTGTTGCTGGTGCCGCCACCGCCAGTCACGTAACTACCACTGACAAACGGAATGGTCTGCCCAACAAAAATACTCGCCGCTTCGTTGTCGAGGGTCAGCAGGTTCGGCGTCGACAGCACGTTGGTGCCGCCCTTGCTCTTCAAGGCCCGGGCCAGCACTTTCAGGTCGAGAATCTTGCCGATACCGGGGATGTCGACGGTGCCGTTGACGTAGCCCAGGTTCAAACCTTGCGGCAACACGTCAATGCTGGTTTTGGCATTGGTGTTGATCCCCGAACCACCCAGATTCGCCCCGCCGATCACGCCGTTGCCACCGAGATTGCCGGTCTGCCATTGCACGCCGAACTCACTGGCATCATCCTCGCCGACTTCGACAATCAGGCTTTCGATTACCACTTGCGCGCGACGCTGGTCGAGCAGATCGATCACCTCGCGCAAGTTGCGATACAACGGCTCCGGCGCGGAAATCAGCAAGGTGTTGGTGGTGGCGTCAGCCTGAATGGTCACGCCGCCGGCACTGAAGGCGACGTTCTGTTCGCTGCTTTGCGCGCTGCCGCTGCCGGTTGTGCTGCCACTGCTGCCCTGCGCGTAACTGCCGCCCGTGCTGCCGCTGCTGTTAGTGGTCGACGTGCTGCCGCTGCTTTGCGTGCCGCTCTGACCGTTCTGCCCAGCACTACCGCCAGTACTTGCGCCCATCGCGCTGAGCACCGAACGCGCACTGTCACTGGTGCCGCTGTCACTCTCGCCGGTGAGCAACCCGCGCAAGGCCTGCGCCAGTTTCGCCGCCTGCGCATTACGCAGATAAACCACGTGCAGGTTGCTCGGATTACTCTGCGCGTTATCCAGTTTGTAGATCAGATTACGCGCCAGCTCCGTGCGCTCGGGACTGCCGGCGCGAATGATGATGGTGTTGGAACGCGGATCACCGATCACCGCAATTTTCTGCGTCGGATCATTGCCCGGCGCATCGAGTAAATCAGCGACCATCGGCGCGATGTCAGCAGCGATGCCGTTCTGGATCTGCACCACATCCGTGTCAATCGCACTCGGCGAATCAATGCTCGCGATCAACTGCGCAACGCGGGTCAGGTTCTCGGCGTAGTCGGTGATGACGATGGTGTTATTGCCCGGATAGGCGTTGATCGGATTGTTCGGCGAAACGATCGGCCGCAGCACCGGAATCAGGTTCACCGCGTTTTCATATTGCAGCCGAAACGTGCGGGTGAGCATGCCGTTTCCCGCTGGTTTGTCGGCGCTGTAGATCGGCCCACCCAGCAGTTTCGCATCCGCCTCCGGCACCACCTGCGCCACACCGCCAACATCGACCACACTGAAACCCTGCATACGCAACGCCGCCAGCAACATGTCGTAAGCCTGCCGCGCCGGCACCTGACCTTCCGACACCAGCGTCAACGTGCCCTTCACCCGAGGGTCGACCAGAAACTGCTGACCAGTCGAACGCGACAACGCGCGCACCACCGCTTGAATATCGGCGTCGACAAAATTCAGCGTTACCGGTTGATCGCCCAAAGGATTACTCGGCAAGGCAATGCCCGACGCCGCCGCACCACTGCGCGCACTCTTGCTGATGTTGTGCAATGGCTTCGGCGCCGGTCGCGCCTGCGCCTGTGCGCGTTCGCGGTCGAGTACCGCGTCGCCGCTGCGCTGGGTGTTGGCCAGCGGTCGACCGAGTTCACTGTCGACCAGCAACGGCGGCTGATTCTGCGGCGTGGTGCTGGTGTTGCTGCACGCGCTCAACGCCATCAGCAACATCGGCAACGCCAGACGTGCCGGTTTGGATCCTGACCCCTTCATGAAGCTTCCTTAGCGCCCAGCGCCTGATCCATGCGAACGGTGCCTGACAAAGTGCCGGCCGTATCGTCGACCTTGGCTGCGTCTGCACGCTGCAAACGAGCCTCGACCACTTCAAGTGAAAACTGCACGGGGTGGATTAACAGCCAACTGATGACGGCATCAGCGGGCGCATCCTCGAACGTCAACTGCCAAGCGGTGCCAATTGCCTGCAACTGGTAGTGACCAAGCAGCCCGCTGCCATCGAGAGATTGCTGCAATGACCGCTCGACGTTTTGCCCAATGGGCGCTGTCGCCACCTCGCGCAACAACAGATCCAGCGCTTCGGCCTGGCCACGCAACTTCGGCGTTTCGGTCTGCCAATGCTCAATCTTTTTCAGCGGTGGCTGGACGAGCAGCAGCCAGATCAGCACGCCCCCCAACATCAATGCGGTGCCCGCGACCAGGCGTTTTTCGCGCAAGGTCAGCGGCGCCCAATGCCGATGAATCTGTGCTCGCAGCAGCAGCCAGCGAGCCCGATAGATCGCCAGTAGATTATTCATCGTCGCTGTCCATGACGGCATCGTCCTCAGCCGCTGCCGGCTCAACCCGCGGGCTGAAAATCCACACGTTGTCTTCGCGTCTGGCGACCAACCCGGCCTGCGTCAGCGCTCCCGGCAATGCGCCGTCGGCGGGTGCCTGCGCAGTATCGGCGGCCAACTCCAACTGCAAACGTCCCTGCTCAAAGGTCATGCGCTGGACGCTGCCTGCCATAAACGGCAGCGCGCTCGCGGCGTGTTGCACCAGGTAGGCAAACCCGTGATTCGCGTCGGCCGCCACCCCATTGTGTCGAGCCGCCAGTTGCTGGCGAGCCTGCTGCAACGGATTGAGGATCACCGGTAACTCTGGAAAAGCCTGCTTTACCCGCTGGCTCATTTGCGCCTTGAGCTGTTCGCCCTCGGTCACTTCACGGGCCGCGTAAAGGTTCAGCCCCGACACCCAGATCGCGATCGCCAAGGCGCAACAGAAGACGGCCTTGCCCCAACCGCGAGCGGGGCCGGCAGCCTTGCCGACGCCTGCATGCAACCCCCATCCCGGCGCGACGCCACACCAGCGCTGCTCCGCAGGTCGTGGTTCGACGACTGTTGCAGGAGCATCCGCGCCGATCCACTGCAAGCCGCGACCACTGGTGACGAGTGCATCCAGACGCTCCTGCGCCAACGGTTCTACCGAAGCCTGCGCACGGCTGAAGCGCAGCAGCAATTGCCCGTCCAATACACACGCGCTGACCTGCCCCTGCGCTGGCACCGGCAACGCATAAGGCGCCGGGTAAAGGCCTCGCAGCTTCAATCGGTGCTGAGCCAATAACAGCCCGAAACGATCCAGAGATGCCTGCGCGAGCCAGGCCAGCGCCACTTGCCCCGAGACCTCACGAGCACTGTGTGCAACGTACATTTGTTCAGTGCCACCCAGAATCAGCGCCTGAGCGGCACACTTCACCGCCGCCTCGATTTTCACCGGCGCCAGCGGTGGCAACTGCAAACTGGTCAGTACACTGTCCGCCGGATGCAGAAAAAATTCAACCGGCTGTAACGGCCACTCCTGTTCAATCAGCAACAGCGTACTGACACCGGTCTGACTGACCTGGTCGTGCCGATCCAGACGCGCAAATTCAACCTCAGAGTCTGAGGTCAAACCCGCCAGCGGCGGCAAGGCGATTCGCAGGCGAGTCATACGCCGAGCCTCGACCAGACCACTTTCGGCAGGTCGTCGGCAGATCGATGCAGCAACGCATCCAGGCTGACGCGGCGCTGATCACGACGCGCGTGTCCGCGCAGCAGAAACCAATCGCTGCTGATGCCGACGTTCAGTCCGTCGACAGTCAGATGCGGCAAGTGCAGACGGTTGACGAAATCCCCGCGATTGAGGAACCACTGGCCACGATCGCGCTCTCCCACCACGGCCCTGGCCTGCGCCAGCGATAACCCCGGTACCACCGCCACCAATACCTCGGCGCTGGCGGTATTACCGTTGACCCAGGTCTTGGCCGGAATCAGGCTGACATACTGATTCAAGCGCCCAAGCAGCTCCTCGTTCATGCCTTCGAGGCCACGTAAATCATCAAGGCTGCGCAACATCGGCTGAGTGGCCGGCAAGGGGCTTCGACGCGTACTTGGCGACGTCGCACGGACGCCGTCGAAACCCGTCTGCGCGATACTCTGCCCAGCGGCTTGCAGGTCGGGCATTCTCGGGTAGGAGGCAATGACGCGCTGGCTGATGCGCTGGCTGAGGGCAGCATCGATTCCGATCATTTCGCAGAGGCGTTCGAAGCTGCGCAACTGTCCGCCATCGACGCGCTCATTGCTGAGTAAATTGCGCAAATTGAACTTGCCCTGCTGATCCTCGATCCGCCCCTCGAAACCGCCCCCCGGCGAATTCAACAAATGGCTTTTGACAGGCTGCGCCCAAGGTTGATCGAGCCGGGTCTGCGCGCCCTGTTGACTCGCGTCCCTGAGCAGTTGCCGACTCAGCTCCAGACCCGCCAACAGCGCGGCAGCGCCCTGCACTCGGGACTGTTCCGCTTCAAGAGAACGGGTAAAGACGCTCTGCCGGGTGAGCATGCCAGCCGCAATCACCGCAACCACGGCGGCAATCAGCAAGGCGCTGATAATGGCCATGCCGCGCTGCTTCTGCGCCTGTGGCGAGGATGAGTTCATGGTCGCTCTCAGAGCTGCCAGGAACCAATATCGGCATTGACGCCGTCGCCGTCAGGTTGACCGTCGGCGCCGAGGGAAAAGATGTCGATCTCACCGTTCGCGCCAGGATTCAGATAGTTGTAAGGACGACCCCACGGGTCGTTGGGCAAGCGTTCCAGATAAGAGCGCCAGTTGCTGTTCTTCGCATCCGCCGGACGCTCCACCAACACCTTGAGCCCCTGATTCAGGGTCGGATAAGTGCCGTGGTCGAGGCGGTAGAGTTTGAGCGCCTGCATCAGGCCGGCGATGTCTTGTTTTGCCGCAGTGGCTCGGGCCTGATCAGGTCGGTCGAGCACCTTGGGCACGACCATCGCCGCCAGAATGCCGAGGATGACCACCACCACCATGATTTCGATCAGGGTAAAACCCTGCTGGCCTCGACGGCCTGCGGACTGAGATTTGACGCGCGCGAAATCCATTTCAACCTTCCTTGGCATGATTACATTCGGCGCGCAGTGTAACAAAAGCCAGTCATCGTACAACAATCATTAACGCACTGTTTTTCTGCACATTCGCCAAAGGACGGGTGTTATTCTGCGGGCCGGTTTCAACCGCAGAGACAAGCATGGAAGCGTTGCGCAAGGAGCGAGGTTTCACCCTCATCGAGGTTCTGGTGGCCTTGGCAATCATCGCCGTGGCCATGTCTGCGGCCGTTCGCGTTGCGAGCCTGATGACCCAGAGCAATGGCCTGTTGCGCGATCGCTCGATCGCTTTGCTGGCGGCACAGACCCGGCTCGCCGAACTGCGCCTGGAGGGAGATTTTGCCCCGGGCCTGAAAACCTTCGACTGTGATCAAGGTCGCCTGCAACTGCGCTGTGCCCAACGCGTGACCCCGAGCACCGATGGACGATTGATGCGCGTGACGCTGCTGGTTTCGGATCGCGAACGTCAGGCACCGCCCCTGGCGCGACTCGAAACCTTACTCGGCCAGCCGCAGGAAAAGCGCCAATGACGCTGCTCAGGGTCGAGTCAGTCGAGGTAGCGATGGCGAGTCTGGCAGCGTGCTGACTTTTAATCGGCTCTGCTCTGCGCCCCGCTCGATGACCACCGCATCCTGTTCAATGGCTATCACGCGCACACCCTGGGTCAAGCGATCACCCACCAGAAAACTGCGCGGCGGACCGTCGTTGAGACTTAGAATTGCCACCGCGGCGTGCGCCCCTGCCAGCACTCCGGAAACCTTGATATCCAACGGTGCCGGCTGGTTGGAAAACCACTGCAAAGCCGCTGTGTCGGCTCGCGTCGGCAACACTTGGGGTGCCACCGCCGGAACGTGGGATTGTGCCGGCGTCAGCAACAGCGCAGACCAGAACAGCCCCCCTGCCAGCGCCGCGATCAGCGCCGCCGATTGCACAAGCTGCGTTGCGGATAAGCGAAAAGTAAATGCCAAGACCCAACCTCCCTGTTGTCCTGCGTCGCAGTCTACAGGACAACATTCGCTTTTCTATCCGGATTGATGGTTCGAATCCGCCAGGATGGATTCACAACGAAGGAACGTTGCGGTATGACCAAGGACAGACAAACAGGCTTCACCCTCATCGAATTGATGGTGGTGTTGATCATCATCGGTATTGCCAGCGCCGCCGTCAGCCTGAGTATCAAACCTGACCCGGCGCAACTGCTGCGCAAGGACGCCAATCGCTTGATCCAGTTGCTGCAAATCGCCCATGCCGAAGCCCTGGCCGACGGCCGCCCGATCACTTGGCTGGCGGACAAAAACGGCTTTCGTTTCAGCCGTCGCAATGAACAAGGCCCCGGCTTCGATCACTTCCTCGCCGATCCGCAACTGCGCCCTCGTCACTGGGAAACGCCATCGCTGAAGGTCCGAGTGACACCCAGGCAGCCGCTGTTACTGAACGCCGAGTGGTTCGATTCACCCGTGCAACTGCAACTCTCGGACGGCCAGAACACGCTCACCGTGCAACGCACAGCCACGGGCAAATTGACCTTGGCCAACCAGCCATGAATAACCGGCAAGAGGGTTTTACCCTGATCGAAGTGATGGTCGCGATCCTGCTCATGGCGATCGTCAGCCTGATTGCCTGGCGCGGTCTGGACAGCGTGAGCCGCGCCGACACGCACCTGCAGGCGAGCACCGAACACACCGAAGCACTGCTGCGCACGCTGCATCAACTGGAACGAGATATCGCCTTGCGCGCCAGCATCGAACTGCGCGAACCACTGTTGAACGACAACGATGACGAACGATCCGGGCAGCCAGCGGCAATCAGCGTGCGCAGCGCCGACGACCAGAGCTTTCGTCTTGACGTGATCCGCAGTGCAGCCACCTCGCACAACGGCTTGCAGCGCGTGCGCTGGTGGTTGAAAGATCAAACCCTGTACCGCGCCGCCGCCACGCCACGTGATCGCTACCCGCTGCCTGCGCCGAAACAGGCAGTGGCGGTGCTCGACAGAATCAGCGACCTGCAAGTGCGCGTCTGGGAACCCGAGATGGGTTGGCGCCAGCTCAGCGGCAACCGCAAAGAAAACCCCCAAGGCCTGGAAATCCGCCTGACCCGGCAGACGCTTCAAGGCGAAGAACACTACCGCCAAGTATTGGGCCCACTGGATTAGTCTCTGGGCAATATTACGTATTGCCCAGACGCGCACAGCAACTGTAACGTCGAACGTCAGTTACCGAGGAAATCTCATTGCACGACTCTAAACTTCTCGAAGATCTACGCGCTCGCTTCAACGCTGGAGAGCCTCTGGATTTCACTTTTTTCTGGGGACACCAGCGAAGCAAAAACGCCATCACGGCTTCGTGCTTCAGCCAGTGGTACGAAGCCGAATTCGTTGTCGAGGGGCAACGCTACCCGACAGCCGAACACTTCATGATGGCCGAGAAGGCAGCGTTGTTCGACGATCAGGAAATTCGTGCACAAGTGCTCCAGGCCCCGACCCCGAACGCCGCCAAAGCGCTCGGCCGCAAGGTGCACGGGTTCAACGACCAGCTCTGGCTGCAACACCGATACGACATCGTCGTCCGGGCAAACCAAGCCAAGTTCTCCCAAAACCCGGAGCTGGACGAATACCTGATGCGCACTGGATCTCGGGTCATTGTCGAAGCGAGCCCGGTTGATGCCATTTGGGGAATTGGGCTCGCGCAAGATCACGGGGATGTGAACGATCCGAACCTGTGGAAAGGCCTGAATCTTTTGGGGTTTGCACTGATGCAGGTGCGGGACGGCAGGGTTGGATTGTCCTGAGTTTTATTGGCGGGGGCGTCAGCAACGAAAAAGCCTTGGCACAGGCCAAGGCTTTTCTACGGGAGATTTATACCGCTTTAGGTTGCACTACCCGAAAGTCATAAATTGCAGGTGTATTGATATTCAAAGGGGAAGAATACTGTATCGACCACCAATGAAAATGGCGCGTCGATCAGTAAAAAGGGAATCAACTTGCCTTTGGATGTACCGACCAACCACCAGTCGAGCCGAACACCGATGTAGGGACATCGGTGCTTGTCATAATCCATCCGCATGGCCGTTGCTGCACAGCCGCTTGAACTGACGATCAACGCCAGTAACATCAGTTTGTGAAACACTTAATATCCTTATTAGTTGTTGATACTGAGCTGTGTAAACGGGGTTGCAGATGGCTTTCCCTCTACAACGGGCCACCCACATGGGTGAAGTAGAGCCCTAGGCCGACTACCGAAGCCGATCGTAAGGACAATGAGAAGTCTCAACCAGATTGGAATTGGCAAGATGCGTGAAGCATGCAGGCGAGGATGCAGATCTGATGGACTTTATTGATTTCGTGGGAAACCTTTGCAGCGCATTCAGTAACTATCAAGGCTATGAAAAGCCTCGCAGGGTGTTTACCCGAAGATTCGTTGCGTTCTGCGTATTTGTGGCTGTGTTTGAGCTGATTGCGCTGAACCTCTACTACGCATAGTCGGGATTGAATTTGAAGGATTCAGCAAAGATCGCTTGGCCGGAGCGGATCCAGATCTTATTAAGAAACTACCGTGTAGTTTCGCGCGGGTACAAAAAAGCCGATCTATCTGATCGGCTTTTGTGTCTGATTTCACTCAGAAATTATGGTCGGGACGGAGTGATTCGAACACTCGACCCCTAGCACCCCATGCTAGTGCGCTACCGGACTGCGCTACGCCCCGACTGGTTTTACAACTCGTTCTTCACCTCGAAGAACGCTCAAGAATATAGCGCAAGCGTTTGAAAACTGGAAGTATTCAAACGCTGCTTTTTATTTCTTGAGAACCACCAGTACATCTTCCAACTCGGCAATCATCTGCCGAATCATCTGCTTGTATTGGGTCGTGTCGTCTTTGGCTTCATCGCCGGACAAACGCAGTCGTGCGCCACCGATGGTGAAACCTTGATCGTAAAGGAGCGCGCGGATCTGCCGAATCATCAGCACGTCCTGGCGCTGATAATACCGGCGGTTTCCGCGGCGTTTGACGGGGTTGAGTTGAGGAAACTCCTGCTCCCAGTAGCGCAGCACGTGTGGCTTTACGGCACACAGCTCGCTGACTTCACCGATGGTGAAGTAGCGTTTGCCCGGGATGACGGGTAGTTCGTCGTTATGACTTGGTTCCAGCATAAGCCTCAACTCGGGCTTTCAACTTCTGCCCTGGACGAAAGGTGACCACACGGCGAGCCGTGATCGGGATTTCTTCCCCCGTTTTCGGGTTGCGGCCAGGCCGCTGGCGTTTGTCCCGAAGGTCGAAATTGCCGAAACCGGACAATTTGACCTGCTCGTTGTCTTCAAGAGCGTGCCTGATTTCCTCGAAAAACAGTTCGACCAATTCCTTGGCTTCCCGCTTGTTCAGGCCCAGCTCTTCATACAGACGTTCCGCCATCTCAGCTTTCGTCAAAGCCCCCATACGTCACTTCCTTAACGTGGCGTTCAACCTTTGTTCGAGCGAGGTGAGGATATTTTGCGTCGTCGAATTCACCTCATCGTCATTAAGAGTGCGCGATGGATGCTGCCAGGTCAAGCCAACTGCAAGGCTTTTTCTATCAGGATCAATACCTTTACCCTGATACACGTCAAACAGCCTGAGATCTGTGAGCCATTCGCCTGCATTTTCACGGATTACGTCCAGTACGGCTGCGGACGCGACGTCTTTGTGCGCAATCAGTGCAAGGTCACGACGCACTTCAGGAAAGCGCGACAACTCGTGGAATTTCGGCATTTTACCGAGTGCCACTTCAGCCAGAACCAGCTCGAAAACGAAGACTGGACGATCCAGACCCAGCGCTTTCGACAACTCCGGGTGAATGGCGCCGATGAAGCCGACTTCACGCCCTTCGCGCTCGATGCGCGCGGTTTGACCCGGGTGCAGCGCCGGGTGTTTGCCCGGAGCGAAAGTGAACGAATCCAGTGCACCGGCAAAGCCCAGCACCGCTTCCACGTCAGCTTTGACGTCGAAGAAATCGACCGTGTCGCGACCTTGTGCCCAGCCTTCCGGCAGACGGCTACCGCAAACTACACCGGACAGCATCGGCTCTTGCTTCAGGCCTTCCAGCTGACCAACGAAGCGCAGACCGCTTTCGAACAGACGCACGCGATCCTGCTGACGGTTGAGATTGTGCTGCAGCGCCTTGACCAGACCCGGCCACAGCGACGAACGCATGGCCGCCATGTCATTGGAAATCGGATTGGCCAGCAACAACGGTTCAACGCCCGGGTTGAACAGTTCGAACTGACGCGGATCGATGAAGCTGTAAGTGATCGCTTCCTGATAACCACGAGCCACCAGCAGACGGCGCAGTTCCGGCAGATCGCTACGCGCTTCAGCTTTGGCTTGCGGCGCCAGACGCGCTTGCGGGTAACGAACCGGCAGACGGTTGTAGCCGTACAGACGGGCCAGCTCTTCGATCAGATCGACTTCCAGGCTGATGTCGAAGCGATGGCTTGGCACTTCTACGCGCCACTGGCCTTCACCGTCGGCGGAAATACCGAGACCCAGGCCGCCGAGCAAACGCTCGACCTGCGCGGAATCCATTTCCATACCGAGCATCTGAGTGATGCGCTGGGAACGCAGGGTGATCGGTGCGATCGACGGCAGATGCTGCTCGCTGACGGTCTCGATGATCGGGCCGGCTTCGCCACCAGTGATGTCCAGCAGCAGGCCAGTGGCGCGCTCCATGGCTTCACGGGCCAGTTGCCAGTCAACGCCACGCTCGTAGCGGTGCGAAGCATCGGTGTGCAGGCCGTAGGAACGAGCCTTGCCCGCCACAGCGATCTGGTCGAAGAACGCACTTTCCAGGAATACGTCGCGAGTGGTCGCGGAAACACCGCTGTGCTCGCCACCCATCACACCGGCAATCGCCAGCGCGCGGGTGTGGTCGGCGATGACCAGCGTATCGCTACGCAGGCTAACTTCCTGACCATCGAGCAGTACCAGCTTCTCGCCCTCTTCCGCCATGCGCACACGAATGCCGCCATTGATTTCGGCGAGATCGAAAGCGTGCAGTGGCTGACCCAGTTCGAGCATCACATAGTTGGTGATGTCGACGGCAGCGTCGATGCTGCGCATGTCGGCGCGGCGCAGACGTTCAACCATCCACAGCGGCGTCGGCTTGGACAGATCAACGTTACGGATAACGCGGCCCAGATAGCGCGGGCATGCCGCTGGCGCCAGCACTTCTACCGAACGCACTTCATCGTGCACGGCAGGAATGGTCATGACCACCGGACGGGTGACCGGCGCGTCGTACAGCGCGCCGACTTCACGGGCCAGACCGGCCAAGGACAGGCAGTCGCCGCGGTTCGGGGTCAGGTCGACCTCGATGCTGGCGTCTTCCAGATCAAGGTACACACGGAAATCTTCGCCCACTGGCGCATCGGCCGGCAGTTCCATCAGACCGTCATTGCCTTCACCGACCTGCAGCTCGGATTGCGAGCAGAGCATGCCGTTGGACTCAACGCCGCGCAGTTTGGCTTTCTTGATTTTGAAATCGCCCGGCAGTTCAGCACCGATCATGGCGAACGGAATCTTCAGGCCCGAACGCACGTTTGGCGCTCCGCACACGACCTGAAAGGTTTCCGCGCCATTGCTGACCTGGCACACGCGCAACTTGTCGGCATCAGGGTGTTGCTCGGTGCTCAGCACCTCGCCCACGACCACGCCGCTGAATACACCGGCGGCCGGGGTCACGCTATCGACCTCAAGGCCGGCCATCGACAGACGAGCAACCAGCTCGTCGCGATTTACCTGCGGGCTAACCCAGCCACGCAGCCATTGTTCACTGAATTTCATCCTGCTCTCCTAAGAATTCGTTACGACTAGCGAAATTGCGCGAGGAACCGCAAGTCGTTGTCGAAGAACAGACGCAAGTCGTTCACGCCGTAACGGAGCATGGCCAGACGCTCGACGCCCATGCCGAAAGCAAAACCGGAGAACTCTTCCGGATCGATGCCGGACATGCGCAGCACGTTCGGGTGAACCATGCCGCAGCCCATCACTTCCAGCCAGCCGGTTTGCTTGCACACGCGGCAGCCTTTACCGCTGCACATCACGCATTCCATATCGACTTCAGCGGATGGCTCGGTGAACGGGAAGTACGAAGGACGGAAACGTACGGCCAGCTCTTTTTCGAAGAACACCCGCAGGAATTCTTCGATGGTGCCTTTGAGATCGGCAAAATTGATGTCGCGATCAACCAGCAGGCCTTCGACCTGGTGGAACATCGGCGAGTGGGTGATATCGGAGTCACTGCGATACACGCGGCCTGGGCAGACGATGCGGATCGGCGGCTGCTTCGATTCCATGGTGCGGACCTGTACCGGCGAGGTATGGGTGCGCAGCAGCATGTTGGCGTTGAAATAGAAGGTGTCATGCATCGACCGGGCCGGGTGATGGCCTGGGATGTTGAGCGCTTCAAAGTTGTGATAGTCGTCTTCGACCTCAGGGCCTTCGGCGATGCCGTAGCCGATACGGGTGAAGAACTGCTCTACACGTTCCAGAGTCCGGGTCACCGGATGCAGACCACCGGAGGTCTGACCACGGCCCGGCAACGTCACGTCAATGGATTCGGCGGACAGTTTGGCAGCCAGCTCGGCTTCTTCAAACAGGGCCATGCGCGCATTGAGTACGCCTGTGACACGTTCCTTGGCAACGTTGATCAGGGCGCCGACTTGCGGACGCTCTTCTGCCGGCAAATTCCCCAGGGTCTTCATCACCTGAGTCAATTCACCCTTTTTGCCAAGGTATTGAACCCGGATTTGCTCCAGGGCATTGATATCTTCAGCGCTTTGCACAGCCTCTAGTGCTTGAGAGACCAGCGCATCCAGGTTTTCCATGTACAGACTCCAGATACAAAATAGGGGAAGAGCTTGAAGGCTCTTCCCCTATTTAAGACGTTTACCACCTGGCCCCACGGAAGTGAGGCCGGGTGATTGTCGGGGGTACTTAAGCCAAGGTGGCTTTAGCTTTCTCGACAATCGCAGCAAACACCGCTTTTTCGTTCACTGCCAGATCAGCCAGAACCTTACGGTCGATCTCGATGGACGCTTTTTTCAGGCCAGCGATGAAACGGCTGTAGGACAGACCGTTAACACGAGCACCAGCGTTGATACGAGCGATCCACAGAGCGCGGAACTGACGTTTTTTCTGACGACGGTCACGGTAGGCGTATTGGCCTGCCTTGATTACCGCTTGCTTGGCAACACGGAATACGCGGGAGCGTGCGCCGTAGTAGCCTTTAGCAAGTTTCAGAATTTTTTTGTGACGCTTACGGGCAATGACGCCACGCTTTACACGAGCCATGAGTTACTTCCTCTATTCTTGACTAAAATTAACGAAGGCGCAGCATGCGCTCGACTTTTGCCACGTCAGACGGATGCAGCAAGCTGCTACCGCGCAGTTGACGCTTACGCTTGGTCGACATTTTAGTCAGGATGTGGCTCTTGAAAGCGTGCTTGTGCTTGATACCGTTAGCAGTTTTCAGAAACCGCTTAGCAGCACCACTTTTGGTTTTCATTTTTGGCATGTTCGGATACTCCGCATTCAGTTGATAAACATAATCAGAAGGCCTGCCGTGCCCTGTTGATTACTTCTTCTTTTTCGGGGCGATGACCATGATCAGCTGGCGTCCTTCCATCTTAGGATGCTGTTCGACCGAACCGTACTCGAGCAGGTCAGCTTCAACCCGCTTGAGGAGTTCCATCCCCAGCTCCTGGTGGGCCATCTCACGGCCGCGGAATCGCAAGGATACCTTGGCCCTGTCCCCATCACTCAGGAAACGTACCAGGTTGCGCAGTTTTACCTGGTAATCCCCTTCCTCCGTCCCTGGACGAAACTTGATTTCTTTTACCTGAATCTGCTTCTGGTTCTTCTTCGCCGCGGCAACCTGCTTCTTCTTTTCGAAGATCGATTTGCCGTAATCCATCACCCGGCAAACCGGTGGGATTGCGTCTGCGGAGATTTCCACCAGATCAAGCTTTGCTTCTTCAGCAATACGAAGCGCTTCATCAATCGAGACGATGCCAATCTGCTCGCCATCAGCGCCAATTAACCGAACCTCGCGTGCCGAGATATTCTCGTTGATCGGGGCTTTCGGTGCAGCTCGTTTATCTTGTCTCATTTCACGCTTAATAATAATTACTCCGAATCTGGGCGACCACGCCGGGAAACCGCTTGCGCGAGAAACTCAGCGAACTGGGCGACGGGCATCGAGCCCAGGTCAGCACCTTCACGAGTACGCACAGCGACAGTCTGCATCTCGACTTCCTTATCTCCGATAACCAAAAGATAGGGAACCTTGAGCAAAGTATGCTCGCGGATTTTAAAGCCGATCTTTTCATTTCTCAAGTCGGACTTGGCACGAAATCCGCTTTCGTTGAGAGTTTTTTCAACTTCTGCAACAAAATCTGCCTGTTTATCAGTGATATTCATGATCACCGCCTGGGTCGGCGCGAGCCACGCAGGGAACGCACCTTCGTAGTGCTCGATCAGAATCCCGACGAAACGCTCGAAGGAACCGAGGATCGCACGGTGCAACATCACTGGGTGTTTGCGGCTGTTGTCTTCAGAGACGTATTCAGCGCCCAAACGGACAGGCAGGTTAAAATCGAGCTGCAGAGTACCACATTGCCAGACCCGACCAAGGCAGTCTTTCAGCGAGAACTCGATCTTCGGACCGTAGAACGCACCCTCGCCCGGCTGCAGATCGTACGGCAGGCCCGCAGAATCAAGGGCTGCAGCCAATGCAGCTTCAGCGCGATCCCACAGTTCATCGGAACCGACGCGTTTTTCCGGACGAGTGGACAGTTTCATCTCGACATCGGTAAAGCCGAAGTCACGATAAACGTCCATGGTCAGCTTGATGAACGCGGCGGATTCGGCCTGCATCTGCTCTTCGGTGCAGAAGATGTGGGCGTCGTCCTGAGTGAATGCACGTACGCGCATGATGCCGTGCAGTGCACCCGACGGCTCGTTACGGTGGCAGGCACCGAATTCGGCCAGACGCATCGGCAGCTCGCGGTAGCTCTTCAGGCCCTGATTGAACACCTGCACGTGGCACGGGCAGTTCATCGGCTTGATGGCGTAGTCGCGGTTTTCCGACTGCGTGGTGAACATGTTGTCGGCGTAGTTGGCCCAGTGCCCGGATTTCTCCCACAGGCTGCGGTCAACGACTTGAGGAGTCTTGATTTCAAGGTAGCCGTTATCGCGCTGGATCTTGCGCATGTACTGCTCGAGAACCTGGTACAGAGTCCAGCCGTTCGGGTGCCAGAACACCATGCCCGGGGATTCTTCCTGGGTGTGGAACAGGCCCAGACGCTTGCCGATCTTGCGGTGATCGCGCTTTTCAGCTTCTTCGATGCGCTGGATATAAGCCGCCAGCTGCTTCTTGTCTGCCCAAGCGGTGCCGTAAACGCGCTGCAATTGCTCGTTCTTGGCGTCGCCGCGCCAGTAGGCACCGGACAGCTTGGTCAGCTTGAAGGATTTCAGGAAGCGCGTGTTCGGCACGTGCGGACCGCGGCACATGTCGACGTATTCTTCGTGATAGTACAGACCCATGGCCTGTTCGTTCGGCATGTCCTCGACCAGACGCAGCTTGTAGTCTTCGCCACGGGCCTTGAACACTTCGATCACTTCGGCGCGCGGAGTGACTTTCTTGATGACGTCGTAATCTTTCTCGATCAGCTGCTGCATGCGCTGTTCGATGGCAGCCATGTCGTCCGGAGTGAAAGGACGCTCGAAGGCGATGTCGTAATAGAAGCCTTCGTCGATGACCGGCCCGATGACCATTTTCGCAGTCGGGTACAACTGCTTGACCGCGTGGCCAACCAGGTGAGCGCAAGAGTGGCGAATGATCTCCAGCCCCTCTTCATCCTTTGGCGTGATGATTTGCAGGGTCGCGTCGCTGCTGATGATGTCGCTGGCGTCGACCAGTTGGCCATTGACCTTGCCGGCCAGGGTGGCTTTGGCCAGACCGGCACCAATGGATGCGGCGACCTCGGCTACGGAAACCGGGTGATCGAATGAACGTTGACTGCCGTCGGGAAGAGTAATAGTTGGCATGGCGCCTCCTCTCCTAGTGGTGACCCCTACCAAAGGTCACGTGGGTTGGGATGAGCCAGTACAAGATCCGATCCAGGCCATTCAATGACGAACGCCTGCCTTACAGCGGCAGGAGCCTTGCGGCCAACCGGAAAACCGAACCAGAGTGACTGGGATTCAAATCGAAATATTCGCACGTCGACCGCTACCGGGACTGAAGGTCTTCCGGAGCCTGAGAACGCTTGAGCCCGGCATGCTAGCACAGATGAGCGGTCACTTATGCCTCTGTTTGATCACAAGGCAAATCGTCTGTTTTTATGCCAGAGTGCTGAACTTGATGGCCTCTTCAGCCCTCAGATAACAAGACATTGACCCACAAGGAGCATCCTCGCATGCGTCTGAATACCCTGTTCGCCGTCGTCGCCCCTATCGTTATGTTGCTGCCGCTGAGTGCCCACGCCGACTGGCCTAAGGGCGAGCGCGAGAAGTACATGGCACAGTGCACCCAGGCGGCGACTCCGCAAATTGGCGCTGCTGCGGCCAAATCGCACTGCGCTTGTGGCGCTGATGCCATCAAGTCTTATCCTGCAGCCGACATTCAGTCCCTGATGGACAATAAGGCTAGCCCTGAGCTGCAGCAGAAAGCACTGGGCCAAATCGCCAAATGCAAGGCAAATACCCCGGCGAAAAAGTGATCAAAAAAGTCTTCCGAGTTGGCTCAGCGCCGCTAAAAAGGGCTGAATTTGAGCCTTTTTGGACGATTTATGCAGGTTTTACAGGTTTTTTTATTGTCTTTACGTTCCGCGCAAAGCCTTGTAAACCGGGGCTTTCAGCAGAAACAGGCAGTAAAGAAAACACGACTGATTGGCAAACAGCACGTCCGGGGGGCTACCAAAGCGAACATTTCGACTATGATACCCGGGTGTGCCCAGTTGGCCTGAGCAGCACAGTACTGAAAAATATATGTTTCTTGGAGATACACCATGTCTAATCGCCAAACCGGCACCGTTAAGTGGTTCAACGATGAAAAAGGCTTCGGCTTCATCACTCCTCAAGGTGGCGGTGACGACCTGTTCGTACACTTCAAAGCTATCGAATCCGACGGTTTCAAAAGCCTGAAAGAAGGCCAGACCGTCTCTTTCGTGGCTGAGAAAGGCCAAAAGGGTATGCAAGCTGCACAGGTTCGCCCAGAGTAATTTCTCGGCGCACTAAAAAAACCCCGTCCATGTGACGGGGTTTTTTATGCCTGCAACAAAAGCGCTGTGTGATCAGCCGCAGTTGACGCGAGTGATCACCAGATTGTTGTCGGTGTTCAGATTCAGGCGATCAGAGCGGTATTCCAGAGTGATCATGTCATCGGGCTTGAGGAAACGGGCATTTTGCGCGCCGGCTTTGGCACGCGCCTGCTCCAGCAATGCGGGCGAAGCTTTCTTGCCAATGGCGAATTCCGCCGCCGTGGCTTCACAACGGCTACCGGCTTCGGGTGCCACAGGATCCTTTGCCGACTCGCTGGAGGTCGTGCTGCAACCGGCCAACATGGCAGCGGCCATAAGTGCACCCAGTGTCGCGAACTTCAAAGGCATGAAGCCTCCTTGTTTTCAAAATGGTTAAGCTGAGATCGTGCGACCGCCATTCCGGCTTTTGGTTTCACAGCCAAGGCCATCACCCTGCCCCACGATTGGAAAAACGCCGAGTGTGCCTGAGCGGCATGCGTCACTTCATCAATCAATCGTGACTGAATATTAACGGCGCTCAGTAGACGTCGATGTAGTCATACGGCGGATTCGGCCAGTTGTCCTTCAGCGCATTGAAAATCTGCATCACCCACACCTCGTCACTGGCCGCGACATTGCCCACGTAGCCCGAGCCTTTAGCCCAGGTTTCCAGGCGAAACAGCAAACCGTCGATATCCTGCCCACCGGTAACGCCGGAAGAAATGTAAGCGATACCGCCCTTGGTCACGCGCAGCTGCGTGTGTTCGTCATCACTGGCCGAAGCAAGCAACTGGCGCACAGCGTCGAGCGTGAGGCCGTCAGGGGTGTTCAAATCGATCTGCACAGCACGGTCCTTGAAAAGCCTTAAAAGACCAAGTGTCGCATAGCGCTCCGCTCATGCCTAAGTCGCAGTGCCAAAGGCCCGACAAAATGGTTAACTCAAACCCAAGATCTTCCGACTACTCGAGCGCTCCCATGACCACCATCAGCATCGACGCCGCCATTAATGCCAGATGGGCAGACGGCCACAGTTCCTACAGCCCGGGAACCACAGAAGAACTGGCGCTTATTGGTATCGATCTATTGGTCAAAGAGCTGGGCACGGAAGCAGCCAAGCAATTCATCAAGCAGATTTTCGAACGCTATCCGAGCGAACAGAACGAACACACTGAGAGGGTGTAAAAACCCGCAGGCTGGCACCTGCGGGCGAATGATTTACTTCAGACGTTTCAGACGCTCGGTCAGCAAGTCAAAGAAACCCTGAGCATCGCCATTTTCAACCCAGAAGGCGTTCTTGGGTGCCTTCAGGCCGTCGTACCAATCGACAATGGTCTGGCCGAAAGTCGGCCCTTCGCGGCTATCAACAACGACATTCACCGAACGGCCGGTGAACAGCTCCGGCTTGAGCAAATAAGCCACGACGGTCGCGTCATGCACCGGGCCACCCGGAATACCGTAGTGCTCCATGTCGCCCTTG
Source organism: Pseudomonas sp. Irchel s3f10 (assembly GCF_900187515.1). Lineage (NCBI taxonomy): Bacteria > Pseudomonadati > Pseudomonadota > Gammaproteobacteria > Pseudomonadales > Pseudomonadaceae > Pseudomonas > Pseudomonas sp. Irchel s3f10. The sequence continues at coordinate 58,715 of NZ_FYDZ01000022.1, read as the reverse complement.
ATGTACTCGTTGAGGATATCGCCGACTATCTTGCTGGCGTTGTTGTTCAGCGCAGCGATCTGTTTCAGGCGCGCGTCACTGGTGAGGATCTTGTGCGTCACGTCCAGCGGCAGGTAAGTCAGTTTCACGCCGCTTTTCAGCACGACTTCAGCCGCTTGCGGGTCAGCAAACAGGTTGAATTCGGCCACCGGAGTGATGTTGCCACCGTTGAAGTGCGCACCGCCCATGATCACCACTTCCTTGATGCCCTGAACAATTTCAGGCTCCTGGATCAGCGCCAGCGCCAGGTTGGTCTGCGGACCGAGCATGGCGATGGTGATGCTGTGCGGCTTGGCTTTTTTCAAGGTATCGATCAGATAGTTGACCGCATTGCCTTCAGCCAAGCCCTTTTTCGGTTCGTGCACGGTGACACCTGACAGGCCTTCCTTGCCATGGATGTTCTCGGCATAGATCGGCGTGCGCATCAGCGGCTTCGGCGCGCCGGCGTAAACCGGTACGTCTTCGCGCCCTGCCCACTCACGCGCCAGTCGGGCGTTACGCGAAGTCTTGTCGAGGCGCACATTGCCGGCCACGGTGGTCAGCGCGCGAATGTTCAGTTCGTCTGGCGAGGCCAGCGCGAACAACAGGGCGACCACATCGTCGGCCCCTGGATCGGTATCGATGATCAGGTCGATTTTTTCCGCCGCCTGAGCGCCGGTCGCAGTGATTACGGACAAAAGCAGTAAACCCCGGATGAGTTGATGCAGTTTCTGAGCATAGCGTTGCATGGCGCATTCCTTGTGCTTGTGAAATCAAATGTTAAAAGGTGACTCCAGCGACCAGCACGATGTTGCAGTACGGCTGACATTCGCCTGTACGAACAATCGCCCGTGCCTGTCGGCTGAGAACCTTGAATTGCTCGTGACTGAGCAGATCGCGACGGCCCAGAGCGCCCTCTTCATTCAACGCGTCCAGCGTATTCAGCGCGGTCGGTTGTTTGTCGAAGATTTCTTTGGCCAGTGCATGGCTTTCCACCTGCATCTCGCTGAGCACGACCTTCAGGGTGCTGACGAAATCCGGCACGCCATGGGTCAGCGCCAGATCAATCAGCTCGACGCCCGGCGGCACTGGCAGCCCGGCATCACCAATGACCACCATGTCGCCATGGCCCAGGGACGCGATCAGCCGCGACAGTGCGACGTTGAGCAGAGGAGTCTTTTTCATGCGGGTTCAAAAGCCTGTACGTCGGATTGGGTTGGAATGGACGGTTGCGCGCCGGCACGAGTTACTGACAGCGCGGCGGCGATCTGCCCGTAGCGAATCGCTTCAGCCTCGGACTTGCCATTGGCCAGCGCAGCGGCAAAACCACCGACGAAGGTGTCCCCCGCCGCTGTGGTGTCGACAGCCTTCACTTTCGGCGCCGGGAAATGCTCGAAGCCTTTGCCATTGGCGAACAGCGAACCTTGAGCACCGAGAGTAATGATGACTTTGCCTGCCCCCATGGCGATCAGCTTGCTGGCAGCACCTTCTGCGGTTTCCAGAGAATCCACCGGCAATCCGCTCAATGCGCCCGCTTCGCTCTCGTTGGGAATCAGGTAGTCGATTGCGGCAAACCAGTCTGCCGGCAACGGACGACTGGCCGGCGCCGGATTGAGAATGACGATTTTACCGAGGGCGCGGGCACGCTTGAGCGCATGCCCCACCGTAGCATCCGGAATTTCGAGCTGGCAGATAATCACGTCGGCGGCTTGCAACACTGCATCAAACCGGTCGATCACCGCGGGCGTCATTGCGCCGTTGGCGCCGGCGACGATGACAATGGCGTTCTGACTGTTGTCATCGACCACGATCAGCGCCACGCCGCTGGAGTCATTGACTGTGCTCACTGCCTGACAATCGATCTGCTCGGCCAACAAGGCGTCACGCAATTGCACGCCATAGTCGTCATTGCCAACGCAGCCGACCATCGCCACCTGTGCGCCCAAACGCGCGGCGGCCACCGCCTGATTGGCGCCCTTGCCACCGGAAACCGTGGCAAAGGAATGACCGATCAGCGTTTCACCGCCTACCGGCAGCCGCGGCGCCCGGGTCACCAGATCCATGTTCAGGCTGCCTATTACCACTACATTTGCTGGCATACATCATTACTCGTCAATTCGGTTTCAGCGGTATTCGGTGAACACGCCGGACAACGGTGCGGTCGATTCGCGCAAGACAATACTCGGGGTCACGATCCGCTGATCGGTACCCAGAGTCGGCGTAGCAATCCTTCGCAACAGCACTTCGGCGGCCATCTCTCCCAGTTGCAGGATCGATTGCCCTACCGTGGTGAGTGCCGGATACACGTAACGACTCATCTGGATATCGTCGAAGCCGATCACCGACAGCTCGCTCGGCACGCGAACATTGCGCTCCGCTGCAGCGCGCAGCACGCCGATGCCGATCATGTCGTTACCGGCAAAAATCGCGCTCGGCGGATTGCTTTCAAGCAGCGTCGCCGCCGCGTTGTAGCCGCCGGTACTGGTGAAATCACTTTCCAGCATGCGCTCCTGGCGGACCTCAACGCCCGCCTCTTTCAGCGCACGGCAATATCCCGCCAGACGCATCTGCGCCACGCTGGTACTGGCCGGACCGCCAATAGTGGCAATGTCGCGGTGACCCAATTCCAGCAAGTGCCGGGTGGCGAGGTAGGCGCCATATTCGTGATCGATGCGCACCAGATCGGCATCGACACCGTCCAGACCTCGGTCGACGATGACCATCGGCGTTTTCACGCCAGCCAGCCCTTGCGCCAGACCGCTGTCACCACCTGCGGAAGCAACGATCAGACCGTCGATGCGTTTCTCCAGCAATACGCGCAAATAGCTGCGTTGCTTGTCGGGGTTGTCGTCCGAGTTACAGAGGATCACGCAGTAGCCGTTACGCTCGCAGTAATCCTCGATGCCCCGCGCCAGTTCCGCGAAGTACGGGTTGAGACTGTTCGGCACCAGCAGGCCGATGGTTGCAGTGGTCTTGGCCTTCAGCGAGCGCGCCACCGCGCTCGGCACATAGTCGAGGCTCTTGATCGCCGCCTCGACTTTCAACCGCACCTCCTGACTGACCGGCCGGGTGTTGTTCACCACATGCGACACCGTCGTGTAGGAAATTCCCGCGAGGGCTGCCACATCCTTGATCGTTGCCATCTCTTAGCCCCGGCGACTGGCGCGCTGACTGCGATAAGTGTCGAGCACCACCGCGATCACGATGACCGCGCCCGTGATGATACGTTTGGTCGGCTCGGTTGCACCGATCTGCGCGAGCCCCGCCGCCAGTACCGAGATAATCAATACGCCAAAGAATGTACTGATCACCGAACCGCGTCCGCCCATCAGGCTGGTACCGCCAATCACCACCGCGGCGATCACTTGCAGCTCCAGACCGGAACCGGCATTCGGATCAGCGGCTTCCAGACGGGAAATCTGAAACAGCGCGGCGATACCGGCCAGCAGGCCCATCAGGCTGAACACCAGAATCTTGTAGGGTTTCGGATTGATCCCCGCCAGACGCACCGCCTCTTCGTTGGTACCGATGCCGATCAGGTAGCGACCGAATACGGTGCGGGTCAAAACCGCTTGAGCAATGATGATCACCAGCAAGGCAATGATGAACGATGGCGAGATGCCGAACGCGATCGGGTTCGACAACCAGGCGAACGAATCACCAATGTACGCGGTGCGCGATCCGGTCATCTGATACGCCAGACCCCGAGCCATTTCCAGCACGCCCAGGGAGACGATGAAAGATGGAATACGCCACGCAACAGTAATCGAACCAGTGACGGTACCGGCCAGCGCCGCCACTGCCATGCCGAGCAGCGCTGACGGCAACACGCCCCAGCCCCAACCGAGAATGGCGACGCTGACCGTAGAGGCCGCCAATGCCAGTACCGAACCAACGGACAGGTCGATGCCACCGATGATCAGTACAAAGGTCATGCCGACCGCCAAGACCATCAGATCAGGAATCTGGTTGGCCAAGGTACTGAAGGTGTTATACGACAGAAAGTGGCTGCTCAAGACCGAGAACAGCGCAATCATCGCCAGCAAGGCACCGGCCAGGCCAAGATAGGTGCCAAGGCCATAGAAGTTGCCACCACGTTTGCCGGCAGGAGATGCAGTTTTCATGGGAGATCCCTAGGCGCCGCTTCATTGAGCAGCGCATCACGTTTTTGGTAGCCGGCGAACGCGGCGGCAAGCAAGTCATCCTGGGTCCAGCTGTCGCGCTCGAAGGTGTCGATCAGCCGTCCTGCCGACAACACTCCGATCCGGTCGCAGATCAACATCAGTTCGCGCAGGTCACTGGACACCACAACCAGCGCTTTGCCTTGGCGCGTCAGTTCGCCGAGCAAGGCATAAATGTCAAATTTGGCGCCAACGTCGATGCCACGGGTCGGCTCATCGAACAGCAACACCGAACAATCACGCTCCAGCCAGCGGCCGATCACGACCTTCTGCTGGTTACCACCGGACAACTCTGAAACCAGCTGCGTCGGGCTTGAACTGCGGATGCGCATAGCGTCGATCTGACGTTGCGCCAATGCGATCTCGTCGCCGTTGTTGACGACACCGCCACTGGAGATTTCCGGCATATTGCCCAAAGCGATATTGGCGCTGATCGACTGACTGAGCAGCAGGCCTTCACCCTTGCGGTCCTCGGTGATCAACGCGATGCCATTGCGCACCGCATCGACTGGCGAGCGCACACTGACTACTTTGGCTGGCGAGCCAAGTGCAATGCTGCCGCTGTCAGCGGTGTCTGCACCGAATATCAAACGCAGTAATTCCGTGCGCCCTGCACCGATCAGTCCGGAAATCCCGAAGATCTCGCCGGCACGCACTTCGAACGAGACATCGCGCACTTTGTCAGAGCGAGTCAAACCGGTGATCGTCAGCGCCGGAGCACCAATCTTGCGCGGCCCCATGTCGATATGTTCGCCCAGTTCACGACCGACCATCAGCGTAACCAGTTGCTCGCTGTTGTAATTGGCCATCGGCTCGACGCAGACCAGATTGCCGTCACGCAGCACGGCAATCCGCTGTGCCACACGGGCGAGCTCTTCGAGACGGTGGGAAATGTAGATGATCGAAACGCCGCGCGCCTGCAATCGGGTGATCTGCTCAAAGAGCATTTCGACTTCACGCGCAGTGAGCATCGCGGTCGGTTCATCGAGGATCAGCACATGGCAGTCGCCGATCAGGTTACGGGCGATTTCGACCATCTGCTGATGCCCGATACCCAACTCGCCGACCAGCGTGTCCGGGTCAATTGCGTCGAGACCGACTTGCGCCATGGCTTCGATCGCCGCTTTGCGCAGTTGCTTACGGCTGATCCAGCCGCCGTTGCTTGGCAGATTGTCGAGAAACAGGTTTTCCGCGACCGACAATGTCGGCAACAGATTGAGTTCTTGCATGACCATGCGCACGCCCAGTTCTTCAGCCTGGGTGCGACTGCCCGGTCGATAGTCCTTGCCGTGGAATTGCATCTGGCCGGTGGTCGGGGTGACCAGTCCGCCAATGATCTTCGACAGGGTACTTTTGCCGGCACCATTCTCGCCGGTCAGCGCCAGTACTTCACCGCGCATCAGCGTCAGATCGATGCCGGTGAGCACCGGTTGCGCATAGGTCTTACCGATACCGCTGACCGAGAGGACAGCGTTCGGGGCGGAAACTGACATAAAAACTCTCCATGCGCTCGCCCGGACGGACGAGCGCCGTTGTGTCGCCAGAAGACTTACTGGGTGACCAGCTCGACCGGTGTTTCGATCACGCCGTTGGCGCCGCTGTCGACTTTCTCGCCCTTGATGATTTTCAGCGCGGTTTCGATGCCGAAAACAGCTTGCTTGGCAGCGAACTGGTCAGCAGTAGCCAGCACGCGGCCGTCCTTCAGCATTGGCTTGATGGCATTGATGTTGTCGTAACCGACGACCTGAACCTGACCGGCCTTGCCAGCGGCACGCACTGCGGAAACCGCACCTACAGCCATGCTGTCGTTGCCGGCCAGCAGCGCTTTGACATTTGGGTACTCGCTGAGGATCGACGCGGCAACCTTGTTGCCCTTGTCGATTTCCCAGTCACCGGATTGCAGGGAAACGATCTTGATCTGTGCAGCGTCCATCGCATCCTTGAAGCCAGCGGTGCGCTGCTGGGCATTGGTCGTGGTGGACACACCTTCAATGATGCCGACTTCGTCACCGGCCTTGAGCTGCTTGGCCAGATATTCACCGACCAGACGCGCACCCTTGCGGTTGTCCGGGCCTACGAAGGGCACGCTGATGTTTTTGCTTTTGACGATGGCCGGATCGAGCTGGTTGTCGATGTTGATCACGGTGATGCCGGCATCGACGGCTTTCTTGATCACCGGCACCATGGCCTTGGAATCGGAAGGCGCGATCACCAGTGCATTGACCTTTGCCAGGATCATTTGCTCGACGATGCGGGTCTGGCCGGCCGTATCGGTTTCATCCTTGATGCCGTTGGAGATCAGGTCGAAATCGGCGGAGTGTTCTTTCTGGTAGGCCTTGGCGCCATCTTCCATGGTCAGGAAGAATTCGTTGGCCAGAGACTTCATGACCAGCGCGACTTTAGGTTTTTCGGCGGATTCGGCGAACGCCGAAGAGACAGGTAGTGCGGCGGCTGTGGCAGCCAGCATAGCGACAGCAAGAAGACGTCCAGCGAATGGCAGCTTCATGGGTTCACTCCGATCTTATGATTATTGTGAGCAACGTTTGCGCTGGCGTAAGCTACATCGCTCTCTTCCGGACCCTACAATGCCGGGAGAGCCGCGCAAACGTTTGCGTAGACCGAACTATGCGAATCCCGCCGACATTTGTCAACAATCAGAAATCGTCATTTGTTGTAGGGCGAATCGTCCGACTCGCCCCTTCGCTGCTTATGCAGTGGTACTGACCAAATTCCCGCTGGTGGAACTCTTGGACATTTCCTTGACCAATGCACCCGCCACTTCTGCCATCGCGGCGCTGGTTTGCGCGATCTGCCCCTGAATGGACATGACCGCCTGTGATTTCGCCTCGGGCGTCGGATAGGTTTCAGCTTGTGCCGCAGCCAGTTGCTGTTGCTGCTCCTGAAGTTGCTTCTGCAATTCCTGCATGCGCTTGAGCAGCATCTTGACGGTAACGCTCAGGTTACTGCCGCTTTCAGCCTTGCTGTCTTCTTGCGCAGCACCACCGGTTCTGACCTGATTGCTCTCATCTTTCTCAGTGCCCAGCGCCTCGGTTGAAGCATCCGCTTCCGCCTCGCTCAAGGCATTGATCGTCGCCGCCGTTTTGCCGCCGATGGTGACTGCCCCGGGATTTGAAAAACCGACCGTCAGTGACATGTGAACTCCCTACGTTTTAGTTTCCTTGAACACCCATCGGCCCGCGCGAGGGTTTCTTTAGCAGAAAAACCGAAACCGGCAACTCGAAACACCCGACAAAAGCAGTAGTCCTTTTCGGAGAGCCGAACACGAAAGCGCCGACTGTTCGGAAACCCGGATGAACGATTCAATCCAAGATTTGCCGACTCATAAAATCTTGATTTAAATCATCAAGTTAAACATTTCTCTGACGCAAAGTACGGCTGGTACAGATCCTGCTCCCTTCACCGCACTCCGGGCATCCAGATCGGCTTGGGGTGCATCTAGATGAACCTGCATCAGCACCGTCTCACTACTAGAGAGAAAAATAATGAAATCTGCTTTCAACACTTTGGTTCCGGGCGCTTTAGCCCTTCTCCTGCTCCTGCCCACCGCCCTTCAGGCGAAAGAAGTCGAAACCCAGACCAAGCTCGCTAACGTCGTGGTACTTGCTACGGGCGGCACCATTGCCGGTGCTGGCGCGAGCGCCGCCAACAGCGCCACCTATCAGGCGGCCAAGGTCGGCGTCGAACAATTGATCGCCGGCATTCCCGAACTGAGCAAACTGGCGAACGTGCGTGGCGAACAAGTCATGCAGATTGCCTCGGAAAGCATCACCAACGAAAACCTGCTGCAACTGGGTCGTCGCGTGGCCGAACTGGCTGATAGCAAAGACGTCGACGGCATCGTCATCACCCACGGCACCGACACCCTGGAGGAAACCGCTTACTTCCTCAATCTGGTGGAAAAAACCGACAAGCCGATCATCGTCGTCGGCTCGATGCGTCCGGGCACCGCCATGTCTGCAGACGGCATGCTCAACCTGTACAACGCCGTGGCCGTGGCCAGCAGCAAAGAAGCGCACGGCAAAGGCGTACTGGTGACCATGAACGATGAAATCCAGTCCGGTCGCGACGTCAGCAAAATGATCAACATCAAAACCGAGGCGTTCAAAAGTGCCTGGGGCCCACTGGGCATGGTGGTTGAAGGCAAATCCTACTGGTTCCGCTTGCCAGCCAAGCGTCACACCATGGATTCGGAATTCGACATCAAAAATATCAAGAGCCTTCCTGACGTAGAAATCGCTTATTCCTACGGCAACGTCAGCGATACTGCCTACAAGGCTCTCGCCCAATCCGGTGCCAAGGCCATCATCCATGCCGGTACTGGCAACGGCTCGGTATCCTCCCGCGTGGTGCCAGCTCTGCAAGCACTGCGCAAGGATGGCGTGCAAATCATTCGTTCGTCCCACGTCAACGCTGGCGGCTTCGTTCTGCGTAACGCCGAGCAGCCTGACGACAAATACGACTGGGTTGTCGCTCACGACCTGAACCCGCAAAAAGCCCGCATCCTGGCAATGGTCGCTTTGACCAAAACCAACGACAGCAAAGAGCTGCAACGGATGTTCTGGGAATATTGATGGACCTTCGCCCAATCAATTCTTGATTGGGCACCCTGCGCCATTCGCCTGTCGGGCGGGTGGTGCATCGCTCACAACGCTCTCGCACTTTTCCCACAAAAAATTCGACACGACCTACACCAAAATCGGAAAACCGCTGTCAGAGGATTTTCTTGAATTTTAAGCAGTTGCGAAAATGCTTACAGTTAAATACTGTATGCACGTACAGCTTAATAAGGATAACCTCGTGGCCACCTCCCCAGATGCTCCTGACGCTTACGAACGCATGGGCATGCGCGTTCAGAAAATCATCAATTCCCCCACCGCACAGAAAGCCAAAGCGGCACTGATCTTCCGTCTGCCGGACGAGCCGATGGACGAGTGGGAGCGCCTGCTCGAGGAAATCGACGAGAACGACAACGTCACCCTCGCCTATCGCGACGACGGTGGCGTGCAGATTTTTTGGGTTGTACCGAAGGAAGATTGATTCAATGAGTGTCCGCTGTTTTGCTTTGCTGCTTTTGTTCATCGCCGTGGGTGCCCAGGCTGGCGCGCCCCGCACATTTACCGAAGCCAAGAAGGTCGCCTGGAAGCTGTATGCACCACAGTCCACAGAGTTTTATTGCGGGTGCAAGTACACCGGCAACAAGGTTGACCTGAAGGCTTGCGGTTACGTACCGCGCAAGAATGCCAAGCGTGCATCACGCATTGAATGGGAACACATCGTGCCTGCCTGGCAGTTCGGTCATCAGCGTCAGTGCTGGCAGGAAGGTGGACGCAAGAACTGCACGCGTTACGACCCAAGCTATCAGAAAGCTGAAGCCGATCTGCATAACCTGGTGCCAAGTATTGGCGAGGTCAACGGAGACCGCAGCAACTTCAGCTACGGCTGGCTGCCGGTGCAATCCGGGCAGTATGGCTCGTGCCTGACCCAGGTCGACTTCAAGGCGAAGAAGGTCATGCCTCGCCCGTCGATTCGCGGCATGATCGCCCGCACTTACTTCTACATGAGCAAGCAATACGGCTTGCGCCTGTCGAAGCAGGATCGACAATTGTACGAGGCCTGGGACAAGACTTACCCGGTGCAGGACTGGGAGCGTCAGCGTAATCAAAGCGTGGCGTGCGTGATGGGACGCGGCAATGAATTTGTCGGCCCGGTGAACATGAAAGCCTGCGGCTGATCAACCACTGGAAAAAAGGCCTCGAACGTCATGTCCGAGGCCTTTTTTGTGGCTAGCTGCCCGCCTTGTTGTAACGCCAATAGCCCATCAGGTTGAGCGACTCCCGCGCGATTCCGCATTCTTTGACCAGGTACCTGCGCAGGCTCATCACTGCGGCGCTTTCTCCAGCGATCCAGCCATAGAAACCTTCACTGGCTGTCTCGGCTATTTCCCAAAGAATCTCTTTGTCGATATCGACCTCGGCCAACTCGACAGCCTGGCCGATGGATGAGGCATGAATGGGGGGAACCGCTTTCTGTACCGCCGCCACCATCAACGTACCGGCGCTGGCTTGATCCCGGATCAACCACTGCACCGTCAGCCCGGCCCAATCGGGAACTGCCAGCATATCCTCGACACTGTCGACTTCGAAAAACGCCTGCGTCAGGGGTGGCTCGGCCATAGCGGCCAACTCATCGAGAATGCCCATGGCCGCAGGTAGCGCCGTGCCGTCGGCGACCAACAGAACCTGCTTGAGAGACTGCGGCGGCTTCCATTCGAATCCGCCGGCGTCCTGTGCTGAAAAGCGGCGATCCGGAGCGAGAATCTGCATCGAATCACCGGGCTGCGCCCGAAGCGCCCACCGCGAAGCCGGTCCGGTTTCACCGTGCAGAACAAAATCAATATCCACTTCGCCTTGTTCGGCCCGCAAATGGCGAATGGTGTAGGTGCGCATCGCCGGACGTCGATCGGCAATCATTGCCTTGAAGCGGGCGTACCAACCCTCGCCCTGAGCAAGCCTGGCAGGCGAACCATCAGCCGCAGGAAAAAACAGTTTCACCCTTTGATCCGGCGCCCAGGTGGCCATTTCTTTAACAGCAGGACTGGCCAGCGTGATCCGCATCATGTGCGGGCTGAGTAAGGTTTTGCGATGCAGGATGACGTCGAACAGCTTGTAAGGATTGGCGGAGGCCATGCGGAGCTCCTTCGGAAAATCGTGACTGACTCGTATAAGACGAGCCACATCCGAGGTCCTTTAGGTTGCTCCGCTGAAACGCAGCGCTTAGGGCGTGAGCGGGTGCTCGATCACGACCGATTCAATATTCTGCTTCTTGGCTTTCACCAGAGCAGCATCCACTTGTACTTTTCGGGCTTCAGCTTCGGCTTGCGAGTTGAAAGGACCAATCAGAATTCGTGCTTTGCCACTGCTGTCCTTGATCACCGTAGGTACGAAAGCGTGCTCGATCAACCAGCCGCTAAGGTCGCTGACAGCCTGCGGGGTTTCGCCGCGCACTTCGAGATCCCATTGTGGTGCCGCAGCCGCAGCCGGCGCCGTCACTACAGCCGATTGTGGTTTTGCTGCGTCTGCATTCTTGCCTTCACCACACCCAGTCAATACCAGTGCCGCGACCAACCAAACCAATTTGCGCACAACGCTTTCCTCGAAATTCTCAAAGCCGCGATCTTATCATTCATAAATACTTCGCGAGGCCCGCAAAATGGGCACAAAACAACGAGATTGATGGTTGCAGCCTCTGTATAGTTACGCCCTGGGAATTAATGCCGCTTCTGCGCGTCAGAAAGAGGCACCCAAACCGTGAGACTTAGCACTAATCTATACGTACCACCGACCTCTGCACTGTCTGAATCAGGTGCCCTACAAAGCAATCAAGGAGAAGACCATGCTGATACTCACCCGCAAAGTCGGTGAAAGCATAAACATCGGTGATGACATCACTATCACCATTCTGGGCGTAAGCGGCCAACAGGTCCGCATTGGCATCAACGCTCCGAAAAACGTTGCAGTGCACCGTGAAGAGATTTACCAGCGCATTCAGGCTGGCCTGACCGCCCCGGACAAGCCACAAACTCCCTGAGCCAAATCGCAGTCAGTAGCCAGTCCGTTTACCTTGTGGAATGACTGGCTAGAGATTCACGCGCCGTATTGCCATCCGCTCCCCACTCCGCTGGGCACGGCGCCTGACACACTCCCCCCCTTTCACGCATCCCCTCTTGCTGCCGGATACTACCTGCCATCCCCCTGGCTGGCTGTCGGACGTTTCCGATAGAGCGCAGAGAATTCGCCCTCTAACTGAATGTCACGCCACGCGCCATGCCCGTGGCCGCCACCATCATCAGTACCAGCAACAACGCCTCGACATGACTGATTCGCGCGTACAGCTTGGCGCGCCCGGTATCGATTGCTGCACCGCGTGCGGACGCGATCCGCCACTTGATCAACGTGATCATCGGGGCGAGCTCTACAATCAGGATCAGCACAAACAGCGTCATCTTCAGATGAAACAGCGGCTGATGAAGATAATAGTCAGTGCCTTTTTCAAAGCCGGCAAAAGCCCGCATCGCGCCTGTCACCAGCAGAATCAACGCAGAGATACCCCATAGGTTATCAGCCAGCAAAACGCGCTTGGTCTCACCTGCACCAGCAGCGAGGCGACTGAATGCCGTTCCTCGCGTCAGAACCGCCCAAAAGCCCAGGGCAAAAGCCAGTAGATGAATAGCTGCTAGAAACCAGTGAACCAGCATCGATACACCCCATCAGAAAGAGTTGAAAATCGGCCAGTCAGTAGTAGTCGAAAAAGTAGCGATTTGCCTGCGAGGAATCGCCAGGCAATTACAAAGGATCGAGAGGAAAATGAAGCGGCAAAACCAAATCGCAGGCAAAAAAAATCCCAAGCAGCTGATGGAAGCTTGGGATTTAAAAATGCATAAACCGTGGTGGTGAACGCGGGGCGAATGTTACTTAATTCCACGAACAGTAACAACGTTTTTTTGATAACCGGCTGGTTAGTAACACTCGTAACCTGTTCAATATCCACACTTTTTCAAAGGCCGCTGGCGACGAACGGTGAATCGTCAACCAACTGCCTGACCCGACGACGCAGAAATTCGATCATAGGTGGGAGGCACGACGAAGGCTTGCGCACGCCATTCAGCAAGGACTGCTAAACGGTGAAGCACGACTCGCAGTGGATCAACAGGCCTCGCATGGAATTTCGAATGCCCTGAGATCGACTAAACGCGAAATCCAGCTGGCGCCTTGAGGAGGGTTTGCAAAAGTATTGCAAATCGCAGACAACAAAAAAGGGCCCACCTTTCGGTGAGCCCTTCTAGACCGCCCAGCAGAGCGGATTTTGTTTGGTAGGCGCGATTGGACTCGAACCAACGACCCCCACCATGTCAAGGTGGTGCTCTAACCAACTGAGCTACGTGCCTGCTGTGAGGCGGCATTCTACGGAATTCCGGAGGGGTGTCAACACCTTTTTTTTCACCTAACCCTATGAATATGCAAAATATTTAATTTCGGGGCTCCGACGAAGATTTTCCGGTGGCTGGCGGAGGTTTTTCAACTCGGGTAGGATCGACGCACTCGTAAAATATATTAAACAGAGGCTGCAGGATGGCGAACACCCTTTACCCAGAGTCCTATTACGCTGCGTCGGCCAATGCCGTACCGCCTCGCCCTGCCTTGCAGGATGATGTGGAGACGGACGTCTGTGTGATCGGCGCCGGGTATACCGGATTGTCCTCTGCCCTGTTTCTGCTGGAAAACGGTTTTCGCGTCACCGTGCTGGAAGCGGCCAAGGTCGGTTTCGGCGCTTCCGGGCGTAATGGCGGGCAGATCGTTAACAGCTATAGCCGCGACATTGACGTGATCGAGCGCAGCGTCGGCCCCAAGCAAGCGCAGCTGCTCGGACATATGGCGTTCGAGGGTGGGCGGATCATTCGCGAGCGTGTGGCCAAGTACAACATCCAGTGCGACCTGAAGGATGGCGGCGTATTCGCAGCCATTACCGCCAAGCAGATGGGCCACCTCGAATCGCAGAAGCGCCTCTGGGAGCGCTTTGGTCATACGCAGCTGGAATTGCTCGATCAACGTCGTATTCGCGAAGTGGTTGCCTGCGATCAATACGTCGGCGGCATGCTCGACATGAGCGGCGGGCACATTCACCCGCTGAACCTCGCGCTCGGCGAAGCGGCAGCGGTCGAGTCCCTCGGCGGCACCATCTATGAGCAATCGCCTGCCGTGCGCATCGAGCGCGGCGCCAACCCGGTGGTGCATACGCCGCAAGGCAAGGTCAGGGCCAAATTCATCATCGTCGCCGGCAATGCCTACCTCGGCAATCTGGTGCCGGAACTGGCCGCCAAATCGATGCCATGCGGCACGCAAGTGATCACCACCGAACCGCTGGGAGACGAGCTGGCGAAAGCTTTGCTGCCCCAGGACTACTGCGTTGAAGACTGCAATTACCTGCTCGACTACTACCGTCTCACGGGTGACAAGCGCCTGATCTTCGGCGGCGGCGTGGTGTATGGCGCGCGTGATCCGGCGAACATCGAAGCGATCATCCGTCCAAAAATGCTCAAAGCCTTCCCGCAGCTCAAAGATGTGAAAATTGATTACGCCTGGACTGGCAACTTCCTGCTGACCCTGTCGCGCTTGCCGCAGGTCGGGCGCTTGGGCGACAACATCTATTATTCGCAAGGTTGCAGCGGTCATGGCGTGACCTATACACACTTGGCAGGCAAGGTGTTGGCAGAAGCGTTGCGCGGGCAGGCCGAGCGTTTTGATGCGTTTGCCGATTTGCCGCACTACCCGTTCCCCGGCGGACAGTTGCTGCGTACGCCATTTGCTGCGTTAGGTGCCTGGTATTACGGCTTGCGCGACAAATTCGGGATGTAAAAAAGGGCCGCTGAACAGCGGCCCTTTTGATTTCAACACTGAACGGTCTTACAGTTGATCCCGAGCAATCCCGCTACGGATGCGCAGGATATCAGCCAGCACCGCCAAGGCAATTTCCGCTGGCGTCTTGCTGCCGAGGTTAAGCCCGATCGGCGCATGAATCCGCGCCAACTCGTTCTCCCCCAGCCCGCCAATCCGACGTAACCGCTCAAAGCGCTTCTGCGAAGTCTGCTGCGAGCCCATCACGCCGATGTAGAACGCCTCAGTGCGCACCGCTTCCATCATCGCCAGATCATCGATGCGCGGATCATGCGTCAGCGCCACGACCGCCGTATCACGATGACAACCACCGTCAGCAATAAACACCGACGGCAATTGCCGACGAATTTCCACGCCATCCAGCACCACGCCTTCAAGCACCTCGTCACGCGGATCGCAGAGAATCACCTCAAAACCCAATCCAACGGCAAACTCGGCACACGCCTGCGCCACACTGGAATACCCAGCGAGCAATAAACGCTGCGCCGCGCCAACGCGAATCCGCACCCGATCAATCTCGCGCTCGATCCGCGCACCCTGCTCGCGATCAGCGAACAGACTGCGCGCACCACTGGCCAGATCAACCTCGCGAATCAAGCGGCGCTGACCGAGCAGCGCCGACTCCAATTCACGCAGATGCGCCTGCACCTCG
This sequence comes from Pseudomonas sp. Irchel s3f10, assembly GCF_900187515.1. Classification (NCBI taxonomy): domain Bacteria; kingdom Pseudomonadati; phylum Pseudomonadota; class Gammaproteobacteria; order Pseudomonadales; family Pseudomonadaceae; genus Pseudomonas; species Pseudomonas sp. Irchel s3f10. The sequence goes on along the minus strand of NZ_FYDZ01000022.1, from coordinate 43,392 downwards.
CAGTCAGCGTCAAATTTCTCTACCAGCACATCGAGAATGCCGCCACAAGGCAGGCTAACCCGCGAGCGCGGATCGTCGCCTTCGCCGTAACGCACGACATTGACCGCATCGAGAAACGCACCTTCGGCGACGCGCTCGAGAAAATCTTCCTCGACGCAGCCGCCGGACAGCGAGCCGATCCACTGTCCGCTGTCATTCACTGCCAGCAGCGAACCCGGCGCACGTGGCGCCGAGCCGTAAGTGGTCAGCACGGTGCAGAGCCAGATGCGCTGCCCCGCCACCGACCACTTCAGCGCTCGCCGCACCACTTGTAGATCGAGATGCTGCATGTCAGTGCGCCTTGTGCTCGATGGACGGTGCGTCGGCTTGCAGCTTCTGCACTTCACTCACGGCCAACTCAGCGGATTGACCACCCCAACCTTGACGCAGGTAGTTGAGCAGATCGGTCAGCTGTTCAGGACTGAGCTTGCCAGCGAAGCCCGGCATCGGTTGCATGTGCTCGAAGCCGGAGAACTTCTGCTCGCCGATACCGTCCTCGATCACCCGCAAAAGATTGCGCGGATCTTCCAGGCGCAGCGTGGTGTTGCCGCGCATGGCCACCGCGATATGCGGTTTGCCTTCGCCACCGACCGCGTGACAGCCAGCGCAGACGTTCAGATATTCCTGACGGCCGCGCTGGGCACTGGCGCTGAGCTGTTCTACCGGCACTTCAACAAGTGCTTTGGCAGCAGGCGGTTTGTCGCCGAGCAGGAATGTCGCCATCGCCGCCAGATCGGTATCGCTCAGACCCTGAGTGCTGTTGTGGAACACCGGGAACATCTCGTTGAACATCGTCCCCTGCGCACTCATGCCGTGCTTGAGGAACGTGCTCAGATCCTGCTCGTTCCAGCCGCGCGCGGCCAGATCAGTGGCCAGCAGGCTCGGCGCTAGGTAGCCATTGAGGATGCCGCCGGTCAGGCGCTTATCCAACTGCATCGCGCCCGGCAGGCCGCGTGGCGTGTGGCATTCGCCGCAGTGACCGAGCACTTCGACCATATACTGGCCGCGTTTCCAGGCTTCGCTTTTGCCTTCGGCTGGCTCCAGTTTCAGCGCTTTGCCGTACATCATGTTCCAGCCGATCAGGCCCGGACGCACGTTAAACGGGAAGCTCAGACTGGTGACCGGGGCTGCACGCTCGATCGGTTCGATGGTTTTCAGGTACGCATGAATCGCATCCGAATCTGCACGCGGCATCAAGTGATACGAGGTGTACGGCATCGCCGGATACAGGTTCGCGCTATCGCGACGCTTGCCTTCGGTCAGTGCAGCGAAGAACTCGTCATCGTTGTACAGACCGATGCCGTGCTCCTTGCTCGGTGTAATGTTGGTGCCGTAGATCGTGCCGAACGGCGAGACGATCGGCAGACCACCGGCAAACGGCGCGCCGCCCGCTGCGGTGTGGCAAGCCATGCAGTCGGCGGCGCGGGCGAGGTATTCGCCGCGCTTGACCTGATCATCAGCGTGGGCAAACAACACCGGCGCAGCGAGGCCGACCGCCAGGGTCAGGCGGGTCAGAAAAAGCTTCATGCTTAACCCTCCTTGACCAGGCCGAGATCGGTCAGCACGTTGCGGGTGGCGTTGTAATAACGCACGTACCCAGTGCAACGGCAGACGTGGTGGCCGAGGCTGTCCTCGATGACTTGTTCGAGCTTGCTCTGCACGATCGGCTGGCGCTGCAGCTTCTCGACCAGCACGGTCGCGGCGTTGACGAAGCCCGGCGCGCAGTAGCTGCACTGGAACGCGAACTCATCGACGAAGCGCTGCTGGATCGGGTTCAGTTCGGTGACCTGGCCCGCCTCATCACGCTTGGCGTGAGCTTCGATGGTGCGGACTTTCTTGCCTTCGAAGTAATGCGCGCCGGTGATGCAGGTGCGCACTTCTTCGCTGGTGCCGTCCGGGTTGTCGACGATCACCACACAGGCGTGGCAGATACCCTGACCGCAGCCCAGACGCGAGCCGGTGAGGTTTTTGTATTCGTGCAGGTAGTCGATCATCGGCAGGTCATCAGGGATGTCCACCGGGCCGACGGATTGACCATTGAGGGTCAGTTGAAGCGGACGGTTAGCCATTGAGGGCCTCCTTGATGCGCGCAGCAGTGATTGGCAGATCGCGAACACGTTTACCGATGGCGTGGGCCACGGCGTTACCGATGGCCCCGACAACCGGGATCATCACCACTTCGGCGATGCCTTTCGACGGATCACTTGGCGACAGCGCCGGGAGAATCTCCGACGTCTGCTTCCACACGGCAACGTGACGCGCCATCGGCAGACGGTAACGGTTGAAGTTCCAGTCACCCTCCCCCGGTCCACCTTCGTACAGAGGCATCTCTTCCATCAAGGCGTGGCCGATGCCCATGGCGATACCGCCTTCGAGCTGGCCCTTGACCAGTTCTTCGACCAACACACGACCGCACTCGACCCACGAATGGTGGTTGAGCACTTCGACCTCGGCAGAACCCTTATTGACCTTCAGCTCGACCAGCGTCGCGACCGGGCTGTAGTAAGTCACCGCAGCGTTGTTCAACTGCACAACCGGGTAATTGATGTTCTGCCGATCCAGCAGGTGGAAACCAGACGTGGTCATCAACGCTTTCTTCGCTTTCGGCGCGCCGTCACCGTATTTCACGGCGAGACCATCGAGCGGCAGACGCTCGCGCACGCCGTCGATGCTGTATTCGGCCTCGGCCCAGCTCCAGCGGTTGAATGCGTGAACGGTGGCGCCGGTCACCAGGCCACGCTCGTGAGCGTGTTTGGCCAGCTCTTCGAAGCTCAACGGCTGCATGCCGTTGGCGGTGAGCTTGCCGTCAACCCAGTGCGCATCTTCGCGACGCACGACGTAAGGGTTGGCCTGACCGCCGTAAGGACCCTGACGCCAGATTTCCATGGCCGCCGGCCACAAGCCGTTGTTGAACAGCACGCGTGCCGCTTCACGGGTGGCGTGACTGAAGTAGTACGCCGAGTTGGTCGCGGACGAAGCCGAGGCCAATTTGCCGACCCAGCGCGGATTGCGCAGCAGATTGTCTTGCTCGGCCTGGCTCATGATGTAAGGGTTGCCGCTGGTGATCAGCTGCATTTCCTTCCATTCGGTTTCGCCGGTCTTCACTTCGTGCGCTGGGCTGCCGAGGAAATCGGCCACGACCAGGGCTTGCGAGGTGGACATGCCGGTGCCGATTTCGATACCGATGTGGCGCAGGGTGATGCGACCGTCGGCAGTGAATTCGATACTTGCCATCGGCGCTTCGGAACCGGTGCCGAAGTCTTTCTGGCAGATGGCGAAACCGACGCCGTACCAGTTATCCGGGTCTGCGGCTTCGCGCTGTTTCTTGATCGCGTCACGGTTTTTCCAGACTTCGTGCACCGACGCCTTGTCGAGGATCTCGTGCAGGCGCAAGGCACCGGCGGGGATCGCGCCCTGGGTGTTTTTCATGCCCGAGCGCAGGGCGTTCTTGCGACGGAGGTCGATGGCATCGACACCAAGGCGATTGGCGATTTCGTCGACCATCATTTCGGTCGCCGCCATGCTTTGCAGGGTGCCGTAACCGCGCATAGAACCGGCCTCAACGCCACGCGAGTGGTAAGCGGTGACTTGCAGGTCGTTCTGCGGCATGTAGTAGATCGACTGCGCCGCCGTGGCGCCCACTGCCGCTACGGATGGGCTGTAGTTGATTCGGCCACCACCGTCGACGCTCATTTCGGCGCGGAAAATCTTGAAGGTGTAGTCGTTCTTGTCCACGGCCAACTGGTAGCGGATGTCGAACGGGTGACGCTTGATGCCGCTCTGAAACTGCTCGTAGCGGTCGTTAGCCAAGCGCACAGGCACACCGGCGCCGTACAGCGCGGCCAGGGCTGCGTAGTAGACGAAGATGTTGTGGTCTTTTGAGCCGTAACCGACGGTGTAACCCGGGTGCATGTTCAGGTTGTCGAGGCCGAAGCGCGACGGCGCGATCATTTTCGCGGTCTCGGTCGCTGCTTCCAGCGGACACTGGGTCGCCACCACGAAATGCAGGGTCTTGGTCTTCGGGTCGTACCAGCCATTGCCGTTGTCCGGCTCCATTGCGGCCGGCTCGATCGACGGGGTCTTGTAGCGCTCGTCGAATACCAGCCAGTTGTCCGGCGGCGCATCGATCTCTTGCTTCATGCGGTCGGCGTAGAACAGGCCGCGCTCGGTCAGGTTGCCGTGCAGGTTCGGCTGGGAATTCCACACCGGACGACGGTTCTTCAGCATCGGGAACAGGATCGAGTCCTTCAGGCTGGCGAACTCATCTTCATCAGCCGAGGTCGCGCCGCCAACGCGCACATAGCGGAAGCTGCCGTAGGGGTCGCCTTCGTAGAACGGCACTTGGGCACCGTAACGAATCGCTTTGTCATTGAATTTGAGTTTGTTCTTGGCCTGACGGAAACGCTCGAAGTCATTCCAGATCAGGATCGCCACCGGGTGACCGATGAACATCGGCACTTTGCCTTCTGGCAGCAGTGGATCCGGCGCGTGCTCTTCCGGGAAGACGATGCCGTCCTTGTCCAGATCCGCGGCGGTGACGATGCGGTCCGGCTGCAAATCGGCGCCGAGCCACGACAGGTCGTAACCGGCGTAGATGCGGTCAGCCTTGGTGGTTTTCAGCAGCATGGCGTGGCCTTGCTGCTCAGGCCAGCCCGGCATGTCCTTGGAACGGATGTCGCGGGCAAAGACTTTGCTGCCGCAGACCTTGGACAGTGCGTCGTTACGCTGACGCGCCTTGCCGTTGTTGCCGAGCCATTTCTCGGACGGCACGGTGACAGTGTTTTCCATCAAGGCAGCCAGCGCCTGACTGCTGAGCGGCGTGAGCGTGACGCTCACACCCGCCACCAGCCCGCCCTGGAGGAACGAGCGCCGGGATATATCACGGTTGGACATGGATCATCCTCTGGGCGGTTATGTGTCCGCCCTTCTGGTTATCTACTGGGGAATCTCGAGTCTTGCAGAAGCCCTCTTTGGCGAAACAAAGGGCGTGTTGACAGTGCAAAGCTGACCGAAAGGTTAACTTTAAAGGTTTCTGCGCTCGCAGCAAACAACCAGTTACAAAAATTTGACTAAAGAATCAAAAAATCAATGCGACGTGAGACCGCAGCAGATTACCGAACCAATAGATATCCCCCTTGTGGGAGCGAGCCTGCTCGCGAAGGCGTACTGTCAGCCAGCACATTATTAGCTGACACACCGCTTTCGCGAGCAGGCTCGCTCCCACATGGAGATTTGCTTTGGATTCGGGGATAGGGGGAGAAAAAACAAGAGTAGCCAAATTTCAGACACAAAAAACCCCGGTCTTTCGACCAGGGTCTTTGCTATCGATTCCGAATCAACCAAGGGTTGCTTTCGGTGCTTCAAGGCGTTCAGTGGTCCTTGGAGCAGATATGGCGCAGCGGACGGGACTCGAACCCGCGACCCCCGGCGTGACAGGCCGGTATTCTAACCGACTGAACTACCGCTGCGTATCGCTTTGAGCTTGCGCTCAAGTAACTCGTTTTGACTGCAAGCTTCGGTGCTTTGCAATCGCGAACCAGACAAGCCTGATTCGTAAAATATGGCGCAGCGGACGGGACTCGAACCCGCGACCCCCGGCGTGACAGGCCGGTATTCTAACCGACTGAACTACCGCTGCGCGTCGGTGCAGGCACTTTCAGCCTACGTTCTTGCTTACGCAAGTTTCTCGGGAGTGGTGGGTGATGACGGGATCGAACCGCCGACATTCTGCTTGTAAGGCAGACGCTCTCCCAGCTGAGCTAATCACCCGTTTGCATCTCCGAGGCCGCGAAATTTACGCAGGTAGCGAACCTAAGTCAATAGCAGGATTGAAGTTTTTCTAAAAAAGACGAAATTGCTTCAATCCTGCAAAACCGCTTTCGCGGGCAAACCCGCTCCCACAGGGGTATGCATTCCAAATGTGGGAGCGAGCCTGCTCGCGAAGGCGTCAGTTGATTCAACGCAAACTCAGAGAAAAAGGCGATCTACTCGCTGTAGATCATCTTTTTCGTCATGCCGCCATCGACCACGAATTCCTGCCCGGTAACAAACCCGGCATTCCTCGACAGCAACCAGGCGACCATCGCCGCCACATCTTCAACCGTCCCTACCCTGCCCGCCGGATGCTGAGCATGATCGGCATCGGCCAAAGGCTCTGCTCGGCGCGCAGAAGGATCCCGCGCATCGATCCAGCCCGGACTGACCGCGTTGACACGAATCTCCGGACCCAGACTGATCGCCAGCGCATGCGTCAGCGCCAGCAAGCCACCCTTGCTCGCCGCATAGGCCTCGGAGTCCGCCTCCGACTGCCGCGCTCGGGTCGAGGCCAGATTGACGATCGAACCGTTGTGCGCGCGCAAGTACGGCGCACAGTGTTTGGCCAACAACATCGGCCCGCTGAGATTCACCGCCAGCACGCGATTCCAGTAAGCCAGGTCGAGACTTTCGAGCGTGATGTTGTGCGGATCAGCGACCGCCGCGTTGCACACCAGCGCATCGAGACGACCAAACTGCCCCAGCACTTCAGCAACACCGAGCGCAACCTGGCCCTCATCGGCGACGTCCATGGCGATAAACCAGGCGTTTTCGCCCAGGACTTTCGCCACTTTCGAACCGCGCGCACGATCCAGATCCGTCAGCACCACTTGCCAGCCTTCGCTGATCAGCCATGCCGCAATCCCCAGACCGATACCGCGCGCGGCCCCCGTGACCAGCGCAACGCGGCCATGGGTACCGGCTTTCGGAGTGGACAACTCGATCACAGCGCTGCCAGACCGCGCGCCAGGTCGGCTTGCAGATCCGCCACGTCTTCCAGACCGACGGCGATGCGGATCAGGCTGTCGCGGATGCCCGCCGCCTCACGCTCCTGCGGCGCCAGACGGCCGTGGGAGGTGGTGCTCGGGTGGGTGATCGTGGTCTTGCTGTCGCCGAGGTTAGCGGTGATCGAAATCAGGCGAGTCGCATCGATGAAGCGCCACGCGCCCTCTTTGCCGCCCTTGACCTCGAAACTCACTACAGCGCCGAAGCCCTTCTGCTGACGCTGGGCCAGTTCGTGCTGCGGATGGCTCTTGAGACCGGCGTAATGCACCTTCTCGATGCCGTCCTGCTGCTCCAGCCATTCGGCCAGCTCCTGGGCGTTAGCGCAGTGCGCCTTCATCCGCAGGTTCAGGGTTTCCAGACCTTTGAGGAAGATCCACGCGTTGAACGGGCTCAAGGTTGGGCCGGCGGTGCGCAGGAAGCCGACGATCTCTTTCATCTGTTCGCTGCGACCGGCTACCACACCGCCCATGCAACGGCCCTGGCCGTCGATGAATTTGGTCGCCGAGTGCACGACGATATCTGCGCCCATTTTCAGCGGCTGCTGCAACGCTGGTGTGCAGAAGCAGTTGTCGACCACCAGCATCGCGCCTTTGGCGTGCGCGATTTCCGCCAGTGCGGTGATATCGACCAGCTCAGCCAATGGATTGGAAGGTGACTCGACAAAGAGCAGCTTGGTGTTGGGCTTGATCGCCGCATCCCAGGCCGACAGATCGGCCAACGGAACGTAATCGACTTCCACGCCGAAACGCTTGAAGTACTTCTCGAACAGGCTGATGGTCGAACCGAACACACTGCGCGAAACCAACACATGATCGCCGGCGCTGCACAGGCTCATCACCACCGCCATGATCGCGGCCATGCCGGTTGCGGTGGCAACGGCTTGCTCGGCGCCTTCCAGCGCGGCGATGCGCTCTTCGAACGCGCGCACGGTCGGGTTGGTGTAACGCGAGTAAACGTTGCCCGGCACTTCCCCGGCAAACCGCGCTGCCGCGTCGGCGGCGGTGCGGAACACGTAGCTGGAGGTGAAGAACATCGGATCACCGTGCTCGCCTTCCGGCGTACGGTGCTGACCGGCACGTACGGCCAGGGTATCGAACGCTACGCCTTCGAGGTCGCTGTCCAGCCGACCGGCATCCCATTCCTGACTCATGCTGTCACTCCTTGCCCTGTTCTCGAAAATTGAAAGTCAGATACAAAACCGGCCCCTCAGGGCCGGTAGAAACTCAGTTGTTGTACAGATCGATGATCGCACTGACCGCTTGGGTCTTGACCTTCGAGGCATCGTTGCGTGCCTGTTCGATCTTGTCCAGGTAAGCCTCGTCGACGTCGCCGGTAACGTACTTGCCGTCGAACACCGCGCAATCGAAGTTCTCGATCTTGATCTTGCCGCCACCGACCGCTTCGATCAAGTCAGGCAGGTCCTGATAGATCAGCCAGTCAGCACCGATCAGATCCGCCACGTCCTGAGTCGAACGGTTGTGTGCGATCAGTTCGTGGGCGCTTGGCATGTCGATGCCATACACGTTCGGGAAGCGTACCGCTGGGGCTGCCGAGCAGAAGTAGACGTTTTTCGCGCCGGCTTCGCGGGCCATCTGGATGATCTGCTTGCACGTGGTGCCACGCACGATCGAGTCGTCGACCAGCATCACGTTCTTGCCGCGGAATTCCAGCTCGATGGCGTTGAGCTTCTGGCGTACCGACTTCTTCCGCGCCGCTTGGCCCGGCATGATGAAGGTACGGCCGATGTAACGGTTCTTGACGAAACCTTCGCGGAATTTCACGCCCAGGTGGTTGGCCAGTTCCAGTGCCGCAGTGCGGCTGGTGTCCGGAATCGGGATAACCACGTCGATGTCGTGCTCTGGACGCTCGCGCAGGATCTTCTCGGCGAGCTTCTCGCCCATGCGCAGACGGGCCTTGTAGACCGACACGCCGTCGATGATCGAATCCGGACGCGCCAGGTAGACGTGCTCGAAAATGCATGGAGTCAGGGACGGGTTGGTCGCGCACTGACGGGTGTGCAGCTTGCCGTCTTCAGTGATGTAGACCGCTTCGCCCGGTGCCAGGTCGCGAATCAGGGTGAAACCGAGCACGTCCAGCGAAACGCTTTCCGAGGCGATCATGTATTCGACGCCTTCGTCGGTGTGACGCTGGCCGAACACGATCGGACGAATACCGTGCGGGTCACGGAAACCGACGATGCCGTAACCGGTCACCATCGCCACGACGGCGTAACCGCCGACGCAACGGTTGTGCACGTCGGTCACCGCGGCAAACACGTCTTCTTCGGTCGGTTGCAGCTTGCCGCGCTGGGCCAGCTCATGCGCGAACACGTTGAGCAGCACTTCCGAGTCGGAACTGGTGTTGACGTGACGCAGATCGGATTCGTAGATCTCTTTGGCCAACTGCTCAACGTTGGTCAGGTTACCGTTATGCGCCAGGGTGATGCCGTAAGGCGAGTTGACGTAGAACGGCTGAGCTTCGGCCGACGTCGAGCTGCCCGCGGTCGGGTAACGGACGTGGCCGATACCCATGTGACCGACCAGACGCTGCATGTGACGCTGTTGAAACACGTCACGCACCAGACCATTGTCCTTGCGCAAGAACAACCGGCCATCATGGCTGGTCACGATACCGGCAGCGTCCTGGCCGCGGTGCTGGAGCACGGTTAGCGCGTCATACAGCGCCTGATTGACGTTCGACTTACCGACGATACCGACGATGCCACACATGCGACGCAACCCCTACTTAATGGATCTGAACTGAACAACACTCACTGAGGCGTTTTCGCCGACGGCAAGAGTTGCTCCTTGAACGGAATATCAGCGGGTACGCTGATTCCGCTGGCAAGCCACTGACTGCTCCACCCGAGAATCAGGTTTTTGGACCAATCAGCGACCAATAGAAATTTTGGTACGAGCTGTGATTCTTTCCACCACCCGTCCTGCTGTACCGGCCCCAGGCTCAACAGCCCGACCGCCACGACCACCAGCAACACGCCACGCGCAGCGCCGAAGGCCATGCCGAGGAATCGATCGGTCCCGGACAACCCGGTGACGCGAACCAACTCGCCGATAAGATAATTGATCATTGCGCCCACGATCAGTGTGGCGACAAACATGATGGCACAGCCCGCGATCACGCGAGCCGATGGGGTTTCGATGTATCCGGCGAGGTACTCGGACAGTGAACCACCGAACATCCAGGCGACGACTCCTGCGATGATCCAGGTCACCAGCGATAATGCTTCCTTGACGAAGCCGCGGCTCAAACTGATCAAAGCGGAGATGGCGATGATTGCAACGATCGCCCAGTCAACCCAGGTAAATGGCACAGTGCAGCCTACAGACGGATAAGGCGGCGCATTTTAGCAGAGCGCATGCCTCTCGGTAAGCTGCGATTGTCAGTGCATTTCAATCGAGACGATAGTTTTTAACCGCGCTCAGGCTGGAAGCGCACGACAAACCCCTTGAGGTTCTGCTGACGACCCAACAGATCACGCAGACGATCAGCCTCGGCACGCTCGATCAGCGGGCCGACAAACACCCGATTTTTGCCTTCGGCAGAGCGGATGTAGGCGTTATAACCTTGGCTGCGCAGGGTTTTCTGCAGGCTTTCGGCGCTGGCGCGGCTCGACAGACTGGCCAGTTGCACCGACCAGCTCACCGACAGACCGTTGGCATCGACGCGGCTTTGCGTGGTGTCTGGCTTGGTCGAGGACGCAGTGATCGGCTGAGCAGGTGCCGGAATCGGCTTGGCCACCGCGGGCGGCGCAGCAGGCTTGGTGATCATAATGGGCGCTGTTGGTGCCGGTGCCGGTGCAACGGGCGCAGCAGGCGCCGTGTCTTCGGCGACTTCTTCGTCCGTTGGCACAGGTTCTTGCGGCAAGGCTTTCGGTTCAGGCACTGCAACCGTTTCCATCTGAATCTGCGGCATGGCAGGCGCCTGCGGAGACGCCGGCGCCTCAACGGTCACCTGACGCTGTTCATCCTGACGGGAAAACAGCATCGGCAGGAAGATCACCGCCAGCGCAACCAGCACCAGAGCGCCAACCATGCGCTGCTTGTACGCTTTATCCAGCAAAGCCATTTGCCGCTTCCTCCGTGGAGCGCCGGGCCAGCCATTCAAGGGCCTCGGCGACACAATAAAATGATCCGAACAACAGAATCTCGTCGTCGCTGGTCGCCACCGCGCACTGCCCTTCCAGGGCGGCGGCGACACTGTCGTAAGACGTGACCGCAGCGCCAAGGTTCTGCAATGCAGCGTTTAATTCAGCCACTGGACGTGCGCGCGGCGAATCCAGCGGTGCAACGGCCCAATGCTCGACACTAGCATTCAATTCGCTGACAACACCATCCAGATCCTTGTCCGCCAGCAGACCAAACACCGCCAGTCGCTTGCCGACCGGTGGCCGCGAGGCCAGACGACGGGCCAGATACTCGGCAGCATGCGGGTTGTGACCAACATCCAGCAACAGATTCAGACGCTTGCCGTTCCACTCGAACGAGCGGCGATCCAGCCGCCCGACCACACGAGTGGCCTGCAACGCTGCGACGATCTGCTGCGCATTCCACGGCAAACCGACCAGCAGATACGCCTGCAACGCCAGCGCGGCGTTTTCCATTGGCAGATCGAGCAACGGCAAGTCACGCAACTCGACGACCTTGCCTTGCGCATCGGTGCCGCGCCATTGCCAGTGCTGATCGGTAATGCCGAGGTCGAAGTCACGCCCACGCAGGAAGAACGGACAGGCCAGTTCACGCGCCTTGTCGAGCAGCGGTTGCGGAGGATTCAGATCGCCGCACAAGGCAGGCTTGCCCTGGCGGAAAATTCCGGCCTTCTCGAAAGCCACGGATTCACGGGTATCACCGAGATAATCGGCATGATCGACGCCAATGCTGGTGACCAGCGCGATATCGGCATCAACCACATTGACCGTGTCCAGACGCCCGCCCAGCCCGACTTCCAGCACCACCGCATCGAGCCCGGCCTGTTGAAACAGCCAGAACGCCGCGAGGGTGCCCATTTCGAAATAAGTCAGGGAAGTGTCGCCGCGCCCGGCCTCGACCGCAGCGAAGGCTTCACACAGCTGCGCGTCAGTGGCTTCGACGCCATTGAGCTGCACTCGCTCGTTGTAACGCAGCAGGTGCGGAGAATTGTAGACACCAACGCTCAGGCCCTGCGCGCGCAGCAATGAAGCCACGAAAGCGCAAGTGGAACCCTTGCCGTTGGTGCCGGTGACCGTGATCACCCGAGGCGCCGGCTGGCCCAGCCCCATGCGGGACGCTACCTGTTGTGAACGCTCCAGACCCATGTCGATGGCCGAAGGATGCAACTGCTCAAGGTAGGCGAGCCATTCGCCAAGGGTGCGCTCGGTCATAGGCCAGCAGGGACCGGCGGAACCACGATCGGCTCGATTGGCGCGGCGACGAATTTCGGCGTCGGCTTGCCAGTCATTTGTGCCAACAGGTTGCCCAGACGTGGGCGCAGTTCCTGACGGTGGATGATCATGTCGATTGCACCGTGCTCCAGCAGGAATTCGCTGCGCTGGAAACCTTCCGGCAGTTTTTCACGCACGGTTTGCTCGATAACGCGCGGACCGGCGAAGCCGATCAGGGCTTTCGGCTCACCGACAATGACGTCGCCAAGCATCGCCAGACTCGCGGAAACACCACCGTAGACCGGGTCGGTCAGTACGGAGATGAATGGAATGCCCTCTTCACGCAGACGCGCCAGCACAGCCGAAGTCTTGGCCATCTGCATCAGCGAGATCAGCGCTTCCTGCATGCGCGCACCACCGGAGGCGGCGAAGCAGATCATCGGGCAGCGGTTTTCCAGCGCGTAGTTGGCGGCGCGCACGAAGCGCTCACCAACGATGGCGCCCATCGAACCACCCATGAAGCTGAATTCGAACGCCGAAACCACCACCGGCATGCCCAGCAAGGTGCCGCTGACGGAGATCAGCGCGTCTTTTTCGCCAGTCTGCTTCTGGGCAGCGGTCAGGCGATCCTTGTACTTCTTGCCGTCGCGGAACTTCAGGCGGTCAACCGGCTCCAGATCGGCGCCCAGTTCGTTGCGACCTTCGGCATCGAGGAAGATGTCGATGCGCGCACGTGCGCCGATGCGCATGTGATGGTTGCACTTGGGGCAAACGTCCAGGGTCTTTTCCAGCTCTGGACGATACAGCACCGCCTCGCAAGACGGGCATTTGTGCCAAAGACCTTCAGGCACCGAGCTCTTCTTGACCTCGGAACGCATGATCGAAGGGATCAGTTTGTCTACTAACCAGTTGCTCATGCTTTCTTTCTCCAGTACCGGCGGCCCGAACGCTCTGGTTCGCAGCCCCGCGTATGCCCTTGAGCTAAATTCATGTGTGTGGCGATGATTGGTGGAACGCCACGGTCAGCGCGAAACATGACCTGCGTGCGATCCAGAAACCCTCAGCCGCGCCTGCTTTGTGCAAGTGCATTGATGGACGGCGGCAGACTGCCAGCCGTCACATCAATATGGCGCTTTGCGTACCGCTTTGATGAACGCGTGAATCTTTGCGTGATCCTTGATGCCCTTGCTCGCCTCTACCCCACCGCTGACGTCTACCGCGTAGGGTTTTACCCGGGCCACGGCGCCTGCGACGTTCTCTGGGGTCAAACCACCCGCGAGAATCAACGGCTTGCTCAGACCCTGCGGAATCAATGACCAGTCGAAGGCCTCACCGGTTCCGCCGGGCACGCCCTCGACGTAGGTGTCGAGCAGCACGCCACTGGCGCTTGGATAGGCATCAACCGCTGCCGCAATATCGTCGCCAGCCTTGACCCGCAGCGCCTTGATATACGGACGATGCCAGCCTTCGCATTCTTCAGCGACTTCATCGCCATGGAACTGCAGCAGATCCAGCGGCACGGCATCGAGGATTTCCCCCAACTCGCAGCGGCTGGCGTTAACGAACAGACCCACAGTGGTGACAAATGGCGGCAACGCCTTGATGATCGCCCGCGCCTGCTGCACGGTCACCGCCCGCGGGCTCTTGGCGTAGAACACGAACCCGATCGCATCCGCCCCGGCCTCAACGGCAGCCAGCGCATCTTCTATGCGGGTAATCCCGCAGATCTTGCTGCGAACGGCTGACATATCGAGAAAAACTCCGAGGCAGAAACCGGGAAAGTCCCGGATGGTAACAAAAGCGTTCGAGGGCGTCAGCCGTCAAGTTCGGAGAAACCCGTAAGGAAATGTGGCCCGATAAAACGCTCGGGCAACGGGAATTCGTCGTGGTACTCGACCTGCACCAGATACAGGCCGTACGGATGCGCCGTGACGCCGCCAGAACGACGCTCGCGGCTTTCCAGCACTTCCTTCATCCACTCCACCGGACGCTCGCCAGCACCAATGGTCATCAGCACACCGGCGATATTGCGCACCATGTGATGCAGGAACGCATTGGCGCGGATGTCGAGCACGATCATCTTGCCGTGACGGGTCACGCGCAGGTGATGCATCTTCTTGATCGGCGACTTGGCCTGGCACTGGCCGGCGCGGAACGCACTGAAATCGTGGGTGCCAATCAGGTATTGCGCGGCCTCGGCCATACGCTCGACGTTCAGCGGACGGTGGTTCCAGGTAATCTCTTCGTTGAGATGCGCCGGGCGAATCTGATCGTTGTAGATCACGTAGCGATAGCGCCGCGCGATGGCTTTGAAGCGCGCGTGAAAATGCGCCGGCATCACCCGCGCCCAACTGACGCTGATGTCATGGGGCAGATTGATGTTGGCGCCCATGACCCAGGCTTTCAGCGAACGATCGACGGTTGTATCGAAATGCACCACTTGCCCGCAGGCATGCACGCCGGCGTCGGTGCGCCCGGCGCACTGCAGCGAAACCGGCGAGTTGGCGACTTTCGACAAGGCTTTTTCGAGCTCTTCCTGCACCGTCGCCACACCCGTCAACTGACGCTGCCAGCCGCTGTAGCGCGAGCCTTTGTACTCAACGCCCAGCGCGACGCGGTAAAAGCCGTCGGGGGCCATTTCGGCGACCGGGTTATCTATATTTGCCAAGGTGGGACAGCCTGCTGTTTGTGCAAAGGCGGGCATTATAAGGCTGTGGTTCAGGGATGCCAGAACTCTCTATTGGCAGTTCTGGCCCTATCGCGAGCAGGCTCACTCCTACAGGGGAACGCATTCCAAATGTAGGAGTGAGCCTGCTCGCGATAGCAATCCTTCAGACACCACTGAATCCGGCCCAAACAAAAACGGCAGCCTCAATGGGCTGCCGCTTTCGTTTACCGCTGGACTTACACCAGGTTCGACAGCATGTCCTTGGCCTCGCCACGCTGTTTCTCGTCACCCTCGGTCAACACTTCGTTGAGGATGTCGCGCGCACCGTCGCTGTCGCCCATATCGATGTAGGCCTGGGCCAGATCAAGCTTGGTCGCGGCTTCATCGGTGCCGGCGAGGAAGTCGAAATCGTCTTCGCCCAGATCACCACCGATTGCCGCATCGGCTTCGGTGAAGGTCGGCTCGGCAATGCTCTGCGACAGGCGATCCAGCTCGGCGTTGACGTCATCCAGCTCGGCCGCGAACGCATCGGGTTCGGCCGCAGGATTGCTGTCCATTTCGTCGGCCAGCGACAGGTCGAAATCGGCCGGCAGCTCCAGATCATCCTGTGGCACGTCAGCCACCACCGGCGCCTCGAACGGAGGCAGATCCTTCACGCCTTCGTCCAGATCCAGCAGGAAGTCATCGTCCGCCAGATCAACCGCAGGCGCCGGCTCGGCCCCCAGGTCCATATCCAGGTCGAAGTCCGACAGGTCGTCCAGGTTCTCCTTGATCTCGGTCTGCTGTTGCAGCACCGATTCAAAGCTCAGGTCGTCGTCAGACGGGAATTCATCCAGCTCGACCGGGGCTTCAGGCTCAACCACTGGCGCGGGCTCGACCGGGGTGATGTTGTCGAGATCGTCCAGACTCAGATCAAACGCGCTGTCCAGATCATCTTCCACTGGCGTCGGCGCAGGTGCTTCTGGCTCATCGAGCAGCAGCTCCTTGACGTATTGCGCGTCCAGCTCGGCAGCCACCGCAGCAGCGGCCAGACCAGTAGCAGCCACGACAGCCATGGCCGGGAAGCGGCTTTTCAGCTCTTCGACCTTGGCGAAGTTGTCGCCATTGGCCACCAGTTGACGCTCCTGACCGACGAACGCATCGCGATCGCCCTGCTGACCGTAGACTTCCATCAGCTTCAGACGCAGATCACTGCGCTGCGGCTCCAGGCTGACGCCCTCCTCGAGCAGCGCGGCGGCCTGATTCAGGCGACCGGCGTTGATGTGCGATTGCGCCTTGTCGAGCACGTCATCGGAACGCTCGGCGGCCGGTGCCACCAGCGGCGCGGCAATCGGCTCAGCCATCACGATTGGCGCCACTACCGGAGCCACGACTGGAGCAGGAGCAGGCGCCGGGGTGTTGAGCTTGACGCTTGCCGCCGGAGCTTCCAGGCCTTCGAAGCTGCTTTCCGGCAGATCCTGTTCGGCGGAGAACTCTTGCTCTTCCGACAGAGCACGGGCCATGCGCATGTGTTTTTCGGCTTCCTGCTGGGCTTTGCGGCGACGCGCCAGCAGCAACAGCAGAAGCAGCAGAACGACGGCGCCACCACCGACCAGACCCAGCAGGATCGGATTGGTCAGCAGCTCGTTGAAGGTCTTTTCATCATCGGCGGCAGGCTTGGTTTCGACAACCGGTTCGACCACTGGCTCAACCGGCGTCTCGGCAGGTGGCGCAATGGCGGATTCTGGCGTCGGCGCTGCTTCTGCAGGAGTAGCCGGCGGTGTGGCAGCCAGCTCAGCAGTGATCGCCGGAACTGGTGCGACTGCACCGTTCGCGGCCGGCGCAGCGCCCGCCCCTTCAGCCTGCAGTTTCGCCAGTTGATTGTTCTTCAGCTCAATCAGTTTTTGCAGCTTGTCCATCTGACTTTGCAGATCGGACATGCGGCTTTTCAGTTCCTCGTTGTCACGACGAGTCGTGTCGAGGTTTTCCTGAGTGACCGCAAGCTTGTTGCTCAAGGCTTGGGCGTCACCTGCCGGGCCTTTGCCGCGCGCCTTGGCACTTTCGGCGGAGACCAGGCTCAGATTGTCCTGGGCGTTCTGTGCACCAGCAGTATTGCCGCGACCACGGTTGGTCGCATCGAGCTGCTGCTGACCGGCGCCGGGCTTGGCCACATAACGACGGCCCGTGCGCCACGCTTCGTTCTGCGCCGCGACCTCGGCAATCGCTTTTGACTGCGGCAATGCAGTGCTTTGTACCGAATCCGGCAGACGTAGCACCTGACCGGTTTTCAGACGGTTGATGTTGCCGCCAATGAACGCATCCGGATTCAGGGCCTGAATAGCCAGCATGGTCTGCTGCACCGAGCCACCATTGCGCGCCTTCGCGGCGATTTCCCACAAGGTGTCGCGCGGCGTGGTGGTGTATTGCGTCGAGTGCGTAGCGCCAGTGGTGGGCGCAGCGATGGTCTGCGACGGCGCCGGTTGTGCGGCGGCATCAGCGGTCTGTGGCGAGAACTTCGAAGGATCGAGCAGCACGCTGTAATCGCGCAGCAGACGGCCATTCGGCCACATCACCTGCACGAGGAATTTAACCATTGGTTCCGACAACGGCTTGCTCGAGGTGACGCGCAGCACGCTTTTGCCGCTGGCGTTGAGCACCGGAGTGAAGGTCAGATCGTTGAGGAAGGCCTGGCGATCGACGCCGGCCTTGGCAAAATCTTCGGGTGAAGCCAGGCTCGGCACCACTTCGGCAGCGGTGAGATCCTTGACGTCGAGCAACTCGATCTCGGCCACCAGCGGCTGGTTCAGGGTCGACTTCAGGGTCAGCTCCCCGAGCCCGAGGGCATGCGCCATACCGGAGGACAGCGCCGAGGCGGCCGCTATTGCTAACACCAGTTTGCGAACTTGAACCATAGCCTCATCCTTTGTTTGAACGTTCCTCGGCCAGCGAGAAGATGTTGAATACCGCTGCCGTAAGGCATTGCGCGCGACGACGACAGATGTCGCGCGCGATCATTTCTTTGATGCCCCGGAATGTCCCGGAGGGTGACACGTTATCAAGCGATCTGGGCAAGCATAGCGCTCACCTAGAATCAGTCGACAAATTGTTGCCAAGTATCTTTTACAGCAGGTCTTTTATCAACAACTCAGCCACCTGCACAGCGTTAAGGGCTGCGCCTTTGCGTACGTTATCTGACGTCAGCCACAGATTTAGTTCCGCCGGGTCGTCGACACCACTGCGCACGCGACCGACATAGACAACATCCTGCCCCACCGCGTCACCGACTGCGGTCGGATAATCGCCGGCCTCGACCAGCTCGATACCCGGCGCATCTTCGAGTGCAGCGTTGACTTTTGCCAGGTCGACAGCCGACGTTGACTGCAAGGTCACGCTAAGGCTATCGCCAAAAAACACCGGGGCTTGAACGCAAGTTGCGGAAATCTTTAATAAAGGCTTGGCCAGCACCTGACGCAACTCGCGCACCAGGCGTTTTTCCAGCAGCGTATGGCCCTGCGCGTCGGGCGTGCCGACCTGAGCCAACAGGTTGAAGGCCATCTGCCGATCAAAGAACGTCGGCTCCAGTGGACGCATGTTCAGCAGCTCGGCGGTCTGCCGCGCCAGCTCGGTCACGGCCTCGCGCCCCTGGGCGGAAACGGCCAGATTGGCGGTGACGTTGACATATTGCAGGTCAAGCAGATCAAGCAGTGGCGCCAATACCACGGCGAGCGAAGTGGCCGACGGGCTTGGGCTGCTGATCTGAAACGGCGCTTTCAAACCAGCGAGCACTTCGGCGTTGGCTTCGGGTACTACTTGCGGCGCCTGATCGGCCGGCAGCGCGCCGGACAAGTCGATCAGCGAACAACCGGCGGCGTGGGCACGGGCGGCGTAGCTCAGGGTAATCGCCGGGCCTGCGGCGAAAAACACCAGTTTGACCTTGCTGAAATCGAACTCGTCGACTTCGCGAACGCGTACGTTCTTGTTGCGGAACAGCACCGAACTGCCGGCGGATTCGCTACTCGCCAGCAGGTGCAGGTTGCCGACCGGGAAGCTGCGCTCTTCGAGAATCTGTACGAGGGTTTCGCCGACAGTACCGGTGGCGCCGATCACGGCAATATCTAGGGTCTGGGTCATGGTGCGAGCCTCTGGCGAAACGGGGGGAGCGGCACTTTACCGGGTGACTGGCGCGCAGGCAATTTCTGCCGGGACTTGTGGCGCTTGGACTGACCTCATCGCGAGCAGGCTCACTCCTACAGTGGTCGGTGTGAACCTGAATTTTGTGTGCACCCTCAACCCTGTAGGAGTGAGCCTGCTCGCGATAAGGCCGGCACAGTCTCCCGAAAACCGTCAGGCATAAAAAAACCCGCACCTCTTTCAAGGCGCGGGTTCTTTCATTGCTTCAAACGATCAACGCTCAAGCAAAATCCGCAGCATGCGACGCAGCGGTTCGGCCGCGCCCCACAGCAGTTGGTCGCCGACGGTGAACGCGCCGAGGAACTGCGAGCCCATGTTCAGCTTGCGCAGACGGCCAACCGGCACATTCAGGGTGCCGGTGACCTTGGTCGGGCTCAGCTCCTGCATGCTGATATCGCGGTTGTTCGGCACCAGTTTGACCCAAGGGTTGTGCTGGCTGATCAGCCCTTCGATATCGGCGATCGGCACGTCTTTGTTCAGCTTGATGGTCAACGCCTGGCTGTGGCAGCGCATGGCACCGATGCGCACGCAGATGCCGTCGACCGGGATCGGGCTCTTGAAGCGGCCGAGGATCTTGTTGGTCTCGGCCTGGGCCTTCCACTCTTCGCGGCTTTGGCCGTTCGGCAGCTCTTTGTCGATCCACGGGATCAGGCTGCCGGCCAAAGGTACGCCGAAGTTTTCGGTCGGATATGCTTCGCTGCGCATGGCGTCGGCCACGCGACGGTCGATGTCGAGGATCGCGCTGGCCGGATCGGCCAGTTGATCGGCGACCGCGGCGTGGGTCGCGCCCATTTGCTTGATCAGTTCACGCATGTTCTGCGCGCCGGCACCGGAGGCCGCCTGATAGGTCATGGCGCTCATCCACTCGACCAGACCGGCCTCGAACAGACCGCCCAGGCCCATCAGCATCAAGCTGACGGTGCAGTTGCCGCCGATGTAGTTCTTGGTGCCCGCGTCGAGTTGCTGGTCGATGACCTTGCGGTTGACCGGATCGAGAATGATGACGGCGTCATCGTTCATGCGCAGGCTCGAGGCCGCGTCGATCCAGTAACCCTGCCAGCCGGCTTCGCGCAGCTTGGGGAACACTTCGCTGGTGTAGTCGCCGCCCTGGCAGGTCAGAATCACGTCGAGGGTCTTCAGCTCGTCAATGCTGTAAGCATCCTTGAGCGGAGCAATGTCCTTGCCCACGGACGGGCCTTGGCCACCGACGTTGGACGTGGTGAAAAACACCGGCTCGATTAGATCGAAATCCTGCTCTTCCAGCATCCGCTGCATGAGCACGGAACCGACCATCCCGCGCCAACCGATCAGACCTACACGTTTCATCGCAACTACACCTTCTTGAAAAGTGGGCCGCTGCTTTGTATTGAATTTCGCAGCGGGCCCGAGAGATTACAGATTCCGCAGCGCGGCGACTACTGCGTCGCCCATTTCCTGCGTACCGACTTTGCTACAACCGGCCGAATAGATGTCGCCAGTGCGCAGACCTTGATCCAGCACCACGCTGACGGCTTTCTCGATGGCATCGGCCGCGTCATGCAGATTGAAGCTGTAACGCAGCATCATCGACACCGACAGAATGGTCGCCAACGGGTTGGCGATGCCTTTGCCAGCGATGTCCGGAGCGGAACCGTGGCAAGGCTCGTACATGCCCTTGTTGTTGGAATCCAGCGAGGCCGACGGCAGCATGCCGATGGAACCGGTGAGCATCGACGCTTCGTCGGAGAGGATGTCGCCGAACATATTGTCGGTGACGATCACGTCAAACTGCTTCGGCGCGCGCACCAGTTGCATGGCGGCGTTGTCGACGTACATGTGGCTCAGTTCGACTTGCGGATAATCCTTGGCCACTTGCTCGACCACTTCACGCCACAGTTGGCTGGACGCCAGCACGTTGGCCTTGTCCACCGAGCAGAGCTTTTTGCCGCGAACCATGGCCATGTCGAAACCGACACGGGCGATGCGGCGGATTTCGCTTTCGCTGTACGGCAGCGTGTCATAGGACTGACGCTCGCCGTTTTCCAGAGTACGGGTGCCGCGTGGCGCGCCGAAGTAGATGCCACCGGTCAGCTCACGAACGATGAGGATGTCCAGACCGGCAACGATTTCCGGCTTCAGACTCGAAGCGTCAGCCAGTTGCGGATAAAGGATCGCCGGACGCAGGTTGCCGAACAGGCCCAGTTGCGCACGAATTTTCAGCAAGCCGCGCTCAGGGCGGATGTCACGTTCGATGGTGTCCCATTTCGGGCCGCCCACCGCGCCCAGCAGCACGGCGTCGGCAGCACGAGCGCGGTCGAGGGTTTCGTCGGCCAGCGGCACGCCGTGCTTGTCGATGGCGGCGCCACCGATCACGTCATGGCTCAGCTCGAAACCCAGGCTGTACTTGTCGTTGGCCAGTTCCAGCACCTTGACCGCTTCGGCCATGATTTCCGGACCAATGCCGTCACCTGGGAGAATCAGAATCTGCTTGCTCATGCTTTCCTCGTGTCTTCAGTCGGTGCGCCTTTACCGGCACGCCCGGAAAAATTTTTATCGCTCGGCCATCAGTACGATCACATCGGTACTGAACGAGCCGTCGGCATCAATCTCAAAATATTCGCGCACTTCGTTGCCCATCGACTGCTGCAACTGGCGGATCGCTGCGCGCATCACTTCAGGCGTGCGCATGCGTTCAACCCAGCTTGTGTACTCCAGACGCAGACGCTGACGCGTGGTACTGCGCACGTGCAAACCGGCCTCGCTGACCTGCCGCAGCCACTCAGCGGCGGAATAATCGCGCACATGACTGGTGTCGCGCAGCACTTCAACGCTTTGCAGGTAAGTGTCGAACAACGGACTGCCCGGTGACAACACATCCACGAACGCCGCCATACCGCCCGGTTTCAGCACCCGACGCACTTCGCGCAGGGCCAAACCAAGATCGCTCCAGTGATGCGCCGAATAACGGCTGAACACGAAGTCGAACTCGCCATCGGCAAACGGCAGGCGCTCGGCGGCGCCATTGACCGTGGCAATGTTGGTGAAACCGCGATCAACGGCCGCGGCGGCGACCACATCAAGCATCTGCTGCGACAGGTCGTAGGCGACCACTTCCCTGACCAGCGGCGCGATGTGAAAACTGACGTGACCGGCGCCGCAACCCAAGTCCAGCACCCGGGCCTCGCCCTGCCCGGCCAGCTCAGCCTGTAGCAGTGCGAATTCGGTGCCTTGAGCGTGAACGGCGCTGCTCAGGTAGGCGGCGGCCTGTTCACCGAATTGCTTTTGTACGACCTGGGTGTGTTGGGCGGTGCTGGTCATTGGGGACTTCCTTTTTAGGGTGAGTCTTGTGGTGCTTTTGAGGGCCTCATCGCGAGCAGGCTCACTCCTACATTTGGAATGCGTCCCCCTGTAGGAGTGAGCCTGCTCGCGATGGCGCCATTCGCCATACGCAAATTATGCGTCGCGGAACAACCACGGCTGGCTCACACGATGCTTAGCCTCAAACGTCGCAATCGCATCACCGTCCTGCAAGGTCAAACCGATATCGTCCAGACCATTCAACAGGCAGTGCTTGCGAAACGCATCGATCTCGAAGCTGTACACCTTGCCATCCGGGCGGGTCACGGTCTGCGCCTGCAGATCGACCTGCAATTGATAGCCCGGCTCAGCCTCAACCTGCTTAAACAATTCATCGACTTCAGCGTCGCTCAAGATGATCGGCAGCAAACCGTTCTTGAAGCTGTTGTTGAAGAAGATATCGGCGTAGCTCGGCGCGATGATGCTGCGGAAACCGTATTCTTCCAGCGCCCACGGCGCGTGTTCACGGCTGGAGCCGCAACCGAAGTTCTCGCGGGCCAGCAAGACGCTGGCGCCTTGGTAACGCTCGGCGTTGAGGACGAAGTCCTTGTTCAGCGGACGTTTGGAGTTGTCCTGATACGGCTGGCCGACATCGAGGTAACGCCACTCGTCGAACAGGTTCGGGCCGAAACCGGTGCGCTTGATCGACTTCAAAAACTGTTTCGGAATGATTTGGTCAGTGTCGACGTTGGCACGATCCAAAGGCGCGACAAGACCAGTGTGCTGGGTAAAAGCTTTCATGCTGCGCTCCTTTAAATCAATTCACGAACGTCGATGAAACGACCGTTCACCGCTGCCGCAGCCGCCATGGCCGGGCTGACGAGGTGGGTACGGCCACCGGCGCCCTGACGGCCTTCGAAGTTACGGTTGGAGGTCGAGGCGCAATGCTCGCCGGACTCCAAACGGTCCGGGTTCATCGCCAGGCACATCGAGCAACCCGGCTCACGCCATTCGAAACCGGCTTCGAGGAAAATCTTGTCGAGACCTTCGGCTTCTGCCTGAGCCTTGACCAGACCCGAGCCCGGCACCACGATCGCTTGCTTGATGGTCGAAGCGACTTTGCGGCCCTTGGCGATCACCGCCGCAGCGCGCAAATCTTCGATCCGCGAGTTGGTGCAGGAACCGATGAACACGCGATCCAGCTGAATGTCGGTGATCGCCTGATTGGCGGTCAAACCCATGTATTTCAAAGCGCGGACGATCGAGTCGCGCTTGACCAGATCCATCTCTTTGGCCGGGTCCGGCACGTTCTGGTCTACGGCCAAAACCATTTCCGGGGACGTGCCCCAGCTGACTTGCGGCTTGATCTGCGCGGCGTCAAGTTCAACCACGGTGTCGAATTTGGCGTCGGTGTCGGAGACCAGGTCTTTCCAGGCTTCGACGGCCATGTCCCATTCGGCGCCTTTTGGGGCGAATGGACGGCCCTTCACGTAGTCCACGGTTTTCTGATCCGCTGCTACCAAGCCAACGCGGGCGCCGGCCTCGATGGACATGTTGCAGATGGTCATGCGGCCTTCGACGGACAAGTCGCGGATCGCGCTGCCAGCGAATTCGATGGCATGGCCGTTACCGCCGGCGGTGCCGATCTTGCCGATCACCGCGAGGACGATGTCCTTGGCGGTCACGCCGAACGGCAATTGCCCTTCCACGCGCACCAGCATGTTTTTCATTTTCTTGGCGACCAGGCACTGAGTGGCGAGCACGTGCTCGACCTCGGAAGTGCCGATACCGTGAGCCAGAGCGCCGAATGCGCCGTGGGTCGAGGTGTGCGAATCGCCGCAGACCACGGTCATGCCCGGCAAGGTTGCGCCCTGCTCCGGGCTGATCACGTGGACGATGCCTTGGCGGACGTCGTTCATCTTGAACTCGACGATGCCGTATTCATCACAGTTGTCATCGAGGGTCTGAACCTGCAAACGCGAGACCTGATCGGCAATGGCTTCGATGCCGCCCTTGCGCTCCGGGGTGGTCGGTACGTTGTGGTCCGGGGTCGCGATATTGGCATCGATGCGCCAAGGCTTGCGCCCGGCCAGACGCAGGCCTTCAAAGGCTTGCGGCGAGGTCACTTCGTGGATGATGTGACGATCGATGTAGATCAGCGCCGAGCCATCGTCGCGCTGCTTGACCAAATGCGAATCCCAGAGCTTGTCGTAGAGCGTTTTGCCGGCCATCAGACGTTTCCTCATCAGCTTGTTTCTATGCCCTGGGCTTATCAATAACCCTTTGGCTTGTGAGGCCGATCCTATGGGGTTAGATTAAATAACTCAAATTCATATTTTTTATGCTTTGGATAACCAACTGGAATACGAACATGGATCTGGCCAACCTCAACGCTTTTATCGCAATTGCCGAGACCGGCAGCTTCTCCGGCGCCGGCGAACGCCTGCACCTGACACAACCGGCGATCAGCAAACGCATCGCCGGGCTGGAGCAGCAATTGAAGGTACGCCTGTTCGATCGGCTAGGCCGTGAAGTCGGTCTGACCGAGGCTGGCCGCGCCCTGCTGCCCCGGGCTTATCAGATTCTCAACGTGCTCGATGACACCCGTCGCGCCCTGACCAACCTCACCGGTGAAGTCAGCGGGCGCCTGACCCTCGCCACCAGTCACCACATCGGTTTGCACCGTTTGCCGCCACTCTTAAGGGAATTCACCCGCCGTTACCCACAGGTGGCGCTGGATATTCAGTTCCTTGATTCGGAAGTGGCCTACGAAGAAATTCTCCACGGCCGTGCCGAACTGGCGGTCATCACCCTCGCGCCTGAGCCACACACACTGGTCAAAGCCACACCGGTGTGGGATGACCCGCTGGATTTCGTGGTCGCCCCGGAGCATTCGCTGATCAGCAATGGCCCGGTCAATCTGGCGGACATCGCCGGTCATCCGGCGGTTTTCCCCGGTGGCAACACCTTCACCCACCATATTGTCCAACGCTTGTTCGAGGCCCAAGGGCTGACGCCGAACATCGCCATGAGTACCAACTATCTGGAAACCATCAAGATGATGGTCTCGATCGGCCTGGCCTGGAGCGTTTTGCCGCGCACCATGCTCGATGAGCAGGTGGCGAGCATCGTATTGCC
Source organism: Pseudomonas sp. Irchel s3f10 (assembly GCF_900187515.1). Classification (NCBI taxonomy): domain Bacteria; kingdom Pseudomonadati; phylum Pseudomonadota; class Gammaproteobacteria; order Pseudomonadales; family Pseudomonadaceae; genus Pseudomonas; species Pseudomonas sp. Irchel s3f10. The sequence goes on along the minus strand of NZ_FYDZ01000022.1, from coordinate 17,905 downwards.
GGGCATACAGCTCAGTCGCCAGCTAGGCTATATCCTGCACACTGAACGGACGCTCTCGAACGCGGCAAGAGCCTTTATGGCGTTGCTGGATGCACAAATCGATCTGCCAGGGACTTGAGGCCAACTTGTGCTACTCCTATAGAGCCGCTGCCCCTGTGCCTAATGACACCATCAGCTCAAGGCCTGTCCACAATGCCGAAATCTGTTGACCGAACTCCGCCGATGCCGCGTATTCAGGCGATTGACCCGCGTCATTCCGAGCAGAGCTGGGAGAGTGCGCCGCAATTGCTGGCGGCGCTCAACGGCGCGCGGCTCGGCGCCTGGTATTGGGACATCGAGCGCGGGCAGATCAGTTGGTCGCGTGGCACCCAGGCATTGTTCGGCTTCGATCCTCGGCAACCGCTGCCCGAAGATCTGGAATACCTCGACCTGCTGCCGCCGGAAGACCGCGCGAAAACCGTCCGCGCCTTCCACGCGGTGATTGCCGGGGCGCCGCTGGAACAGGCGATGCACCACCGCATCCGCTGGCCCGACGGCAGCCTGCACTGGCTGGAGATCAACGGCAGTTTGTTGCCAGACAAAAACGGCCGCCCCCGAATGATCGGGGTGATTCGTGAAATCACCCACCAGCGCCAACGCGAACAGGCCCTGAGCAGTTCGGAGAAACGTTTCGCGACACTTTTTCACCTGTGCCCGAACATGGTCCTGCTGACCCGTCAGGAAGACGGCCTGATCAGCGAAGCCAATCAGTATTTCGAAAGCCTGTTCGGCTGGCCGGTGCAGAGCGCCATCGGCCGCACCACCCTTGAGCTGGGTTTGTGGGTGCATCCGGAGCAACGCGGCGAACTGGTGAAGAAGACCAACACCAAGGGCGAGTTGATCAGCATGGAGGTGCAGTTTCGCGCCAGCAACGGGCAGATTCACGACGGCATTCTCAGTGCGCAGAAAGTCGAACTTGAAGGCCAGCCGTATCTGCTCAGCACCTTCCTCGACACCACCGAACGCAAAGCCGCCGAACACGCCTTGAAGGACAGCCAGGAACGCCTCGACCTGGCGCTGGACTCCGCGCAGCTAGGTACCTGGGACTGGCACATTCCCAGCGGCATGCTCTACGGCTCGGCCCGCGCCGCGCAACTGCACGGGCTCGAACCGATACCGTTTCATGAATCGTTTGAAGAGTTTTTTGAAGGCGTCCCCGGCGAGGAGCGCGACAGCATGCGCGACGCCTACCGCAGCCTGCGCGAAGGCCCGGCGGGCAATTATCAGCTGACCTATCGCGTGCAACTGCCGGACGGCAGTTCGCGCTATCTGGAAAGCCGCGCCCGCCTCTACCGTGACGACAACGGCGCGCCGCTGCGCATGGCCGGCACCTTGCTCGACATCACCGATCAGGTCGAGCGCGAGCAACGGCTGGTGGCCTCGGAAGAGAAATTCGCCACGCTGTTCCAGGTCAGCCCGGACCCGATCTGCGTCACCCGCCAGGACAGTGGCGAGTTCATCGAAATCAATAACAGCTTTACCCAGACCTTCGGCTGGAGCGCCGCCGACGTGATTGGCCACACCGCCGAAGAAATCGGCCTGTGGGACGCCTCGGCGAAAAGCCTGCAGCGCATCGAGCGGGTGATCCGCGAACAGGGTTTGAGCAACGTCGCGATCATCGTCCAGCACAAGGACGGCCAGTCGCTGACCTGTGTGATTTCCAGCCGGCAGATCAGCGTCGGCGATCAGCCGTGCATCGTCACCACCCTGCGCGACATTACCCAGCAGCAGCGCTCGGAAGCGGCGCTGAAAGCCAGTGAAGAGAAATTCGCCAAAGCGTTCCACTCCAGCCCCGACGCGATCACCATCACCGAGCGCGACACCGGGCGTTATCTGGAGGTCAACGACGGTTTCTGCCGGCTCACCGGCTATCGCGCCGAAGAAGTGGTGGGCAAAACGGTGTATCAGGTGGGTATCTGGGCCGAGGAGAAACAGCGTTCGGCATTACTCGCCGAATTGCAGATCAAGGGTCGCGTACACCATCAGGAAATGCTCGGGCGCAACAAACGCGGGGAAATGCTGACGGTGGAGGTCTCGGTTGAGCCGATCACTCTCAATGAAACCGCGTGCCTGCTGCTGACCGCGCGGGACGTCAGCCTGTTGAAAAACGCCGAAGCGCAGATTCGTCATCTGGCTTATCACGACCCGCTGACCAACCTGCCCAACCGCGCCTTGCTGATGGATCGCCTGAGCCAGCAGATCGCCTTGCTCAAGCGCCACAATCTGCGTGGCGCCTTGTTGTTTCTCGACCTCGATCACTTCAAGCACATCAACGATTCCCTCGGCCATCCGGTCGGTGACACGGTGCTGAAGATCATTACCGCGCGGCTCGAAGCCAGCGTGCGCATGGAAGACACGGTCGCGCGCCTCGGCGGCGACGAATTCGTCGTGCTGCTCAGCGGTCTCGAAGGCTCGCGCAATGAAGTCAGCACGCAAGTGCGCAATCTGGCCGACACCCTGCGCGAATTGCTCTCGGAACCGATGTTCCTCGACGGCCAGCGCCTGCAGGTGACGCCGAGCATAGGTGTGGCGCTGATTCCCGACCACGGCTCGACGCCGACTGATCTGCTCAAACGCGCCGACATTGCTCTGTACCGGGCCAAGGATTCCGGGCGTAACACCACGCAGATGTACCACAACACCATGCAGAAGGCCGCCAGCGAACGGCTGCGCATGGAGACCGACCTGCGTCTGGCGCTGTCGCGCGGTGAATTCAACGTGCACTTTCAACCGCAAATCGATGCCCGCGACAACCGCATCATCGGCGCCGAAGCCCTGGTGCGCTGGAATCACCCGGAACTGGGCGCGCAGTCGCCTACCGAGTTCATCAAGGTGCTGGAAGACAGCGGCCTGATTCTCGAGGTCGGCACGTGGATCCTCGACGAGGCCTGCAATGCCTTCAAACAACTGATTGCGCTGAAACTGGTCGACCCGCTGAATTTCAGCCTGTGCGTCAACATCAGCCCGCGCCAGTTCCGCCAGAACGATTTTGTCGAGCGCATCGAACACAGCATGAGCAGCCATGGCCTGCCCTGTTCGCTGCTGAAACTGGAAATCACCGAAGGCATCGTCATCCAGAACCTGGAAGACACCATCAGCAAAATGCGTCGCCTGAAAAAGCTCGGCGTGAGTTTCGCCATGGATGACTTCGGCACCGGCTATTCGTCGCTGACTTACCTCAAGCGGCTACCGGTGGACACGCTGAAAATCGATCAGTCGTTTATTCGTGATGCAACCACTGACCCCAACGACGCCGAGATCATTCGCGCGATTGTCGCCATGGCGCGCAGCCTCGAGCTGGAGGTGATTGCCGAAGGTGTGGAGACCCGCGAACAACTGGCGTTCCTGCAGGGTTTGGGCTGCCATTTGTATCAGGGATATCTGCACAGTCGACCGGTTGCGCTGGAGGATCTGAAAAAGCTCCTGCCATAACCGGTGCACGTTGCAACAGACGCGCAATTGCCACGATTTGCGGCAACCTGTAGGGTCGCGTTTTTTGCGCCGTTTCGAGATCTGTCATGCAGGATGCAATCCTCCCCCGCCCGGCTCTGCTGGGCATCGACCTTGGCACCACCAACAGTCTGATCGCCGTCTGGCAGGACGGTCAGGCCCGACTGATCCCCAACGCTTTGGGCGATGTGCTGACACCCTCGGTGATCAGCCTCGATGAAGACGACACGATTCTGGTCGGCAAAGCCGCCCGCGCCCGCCTGACCACGCACCCGGAGCGCAGCGCTGCAGCGTTCAAGCGTTTCATGGGCAGCGATAAACAAGTCCAGCTCGGCACACGTCAGTTCAGCCCCGAAGAGTTGTCAGCGCTGGTGCTCGGCTCACTCAAGCAGGACGCCGAAGCCTTTCTCGGCCACCCGGTGTCGGAAGCGGTGATTTCCGTGCCGGCGTATTTCAGCGATGAACAACGCAAACGCACGCTGTTCGCCGCCGAACTGGCCGGGCTCTCGGTGACGCGCCTGATCAACGAACCGACGGCCGCCGCCATGGCTTACGGACTGCATGAGCAGAAATTCGAACGCACGCTGATCTTCGATCTCGGCGGCGGCACCTTCGACGTCACGGTGCTGGAATACGCGTTGCCGCTGATCGAAGTGCACGCCTCCACCGGCGACAACTTTCTCGGCGGCGAAGACTTCACGGCCGCGCTGTTGCAGGCCTGCCTGAAACACTGGCAACTGACCCCGGCCATGGTCGATGCGCAAAGCATGGCCAGCCTCGGTGATGCCCTTGAGCAGCTCAAATGCAAACTCGGCGAAGGCACTCAACACCTGAGCTGGCGCCACGCCGACAAGACCTTCGAATGGTCACTGGACGAAGCCGCTGCGGTAAAAATCTGGGAGCCGCTGCTGGCGCGTTTGCGCGCGCCGATCGAACAAGCGCTGCGTGATGCCCGACTGAAGCCCCGCGACCTCGACAGCCTGGTGCTGGTCGGCGGTGCCACGCGCATGCCGGCGGTGCAGCAAATGGTCGCCACGCTGTTCGGGCGCCTGCCATACCGGCATCTTGATCCGGATACCATTGTTGCGCTCGGGGCGGCGACGCAAGCAGCGTGCAAGGCGCGCGACGGGGCGGTCGAAGAGTTGATTCTGACGGATGTCTGCCCGTATACGCTGGGGATTGCGACCATGCGTGGCGAAGACATCAAAGGTGCGTTCTCGCCCATCATCGAACGTAACACCATCATTCCGACGTCAAGGGTGGAGCGCTATTACACCACCCAGCCTAAGCAATCGCTGCTGCGCATCGCGGTCTATCAGGGTGAACGGCCGTGGGTGTGCGACAACATTCTGATTGATGCTTTCGATGTCACGTTGACGCCTACTCAACACATCCAGGAACTGGACGTGCGCTTCAGCTATGACATCAACGGTTTGCTCGAAGTCGACGTCACCCTGCTCGAAACCGGCGAGCGTCACAGTCACAGCATCGACCGCAGCCCCACGGGTCTGGATGAGCAAGCGCGCCGCGACAGCCATAACCGGCTGTCGACGCTGAAGGTCCATCCACGCGATGCACTGCCCAACCGCACATTGCTGGCTCGTCTGGAGCGGGCATGGATGCAGAGTCTGGGCGAGCAACGCGAGCACATTGCCGAATGGCTGCACAACTTCACCAGCGTGCTCAGCGGCCAGCAACCCGCGGAGATCGCCAGCCATCGCTCAGAGCTGAACAAGGCGCTGGATCAACTGCGTCTCTAGCCGTTGAGCCGCCGCAAGGCAGCCTGCAGGCCGCCGGACAGCGTCTCGCTATCGCCGCTGTCCGGCGGCACACCATAGCGGTTGGGCAACTTGTCACCGGCAAGTCCGAACAACACCAACGGCAAAAATGGCAGAACCGGCGTCAGCGCCATGAAAATCAGCAACGTCGGAATGCCCCGGCCCATGTCGTGCAATCGACGCAGAATGGCGCCGAACACCAGCAGCACGGCCAATAACAGGATAAGAATGCCAGCGCCCGTGGTCCCACTGATCAGCCCTGCCACTGGCGCAATCACCACACACCCCAAGACCTGAGCGATAAAAGCCTTGCGCCCCAACCGCGATCCGAGACGCCAGATCGCTGTCGCCGGTACCGGCTGCACATCGCTTTTCGCCAGCAGTAATCGTTCCGACCAGGACAATATCGCGCACAGGGCCAGGCGCAACCCAACACTGTTCTGCACATCGTCCTTGCCCTGTTGCAGTTGGCGCAGGACGCGCGTTTTCGGCACCCCGGCAGCGCCATAACGAATCAAGCCCTTGAGCGCGTCCAGCGCCTCGTACGCCAGCAGTTTGTCGACACCAAAATCCGTCAGCACTTTGCGCGGCGGCCACACCGGTTCGCCCTTGATCAAACCGTCGCGGAAGCCTTCGAACCAATCGTCTTCACAACTGATCGCAGCGATCGATTGCAACAATGCGCGATGCTGCTCGGCACTCAGGCTCGGGTCGTGATAGAGCACGCCCCAGAACATCATCAAACCCAGCAAATCGTCGCCGCAGGCAGCACGATCACTTTCGAGGCAGGTGTAAAGCAGGCTATTGGCCGGCAACCGGACACTGTCGAGTGCCTGCTCTACGCTGAACAATTGCTGCACCAACAAACCGTGCACCGGATCATTGCCTTGCAGCCATCCGAGCAAACCGTTGCAATTGCCTTGCTCGCGCAGCAAGCGCCGCAGCAGAGGCTGCAGTCGACTCAAAGGATGAGCCGGATTGAATGGCAGGCGCTCAAGGCACTGCGCGTCAATCAACTGCAACCAGCGTTCGGGTTGTTCCAGCAACGCCAGCAGAAACAAAGTCTGCGCATGCCACTCCCAAGTGGCCTCACCCAGCCCCACCGGTGGCAACTGAATCCCGCGACGGCTCAACTGCAGAATCAAGTCGAGTTCGGACAAGTCGCAATCATCTTTGACCGCACCCAGCGTGAACGCGTCTGCCAGTCGTTCCAGCGCAGCGTCGTTGTAAGGCCGCAAGCGACGCAACCACAGACGACAGACCTTATGCGGCTCGCCGTTGGTCAGCACCTGCGGCAATGGCCGCGAACCTGAACCCGCATCGCTGAACGCGCTCATGGCCAGCGCAATCGGTGCCCTGCGCAACCAGCGCAGGTGCTGCTCAGCCTGATATTTGAACCCACTCATCACCAGGCTTTCGAGGGCATCGATCGGCAACGGTGCATCCACAATCTGCTGCAACAACGCTGCATCACCGCGATGCAGCGCCCAGGCGTGGCGGTACAGATGCAGCAATCGGCTGTCGGCATTTTCGCCCAGCAATTGCGCGAGCAAGGGCAGTTCATCACCGCTCATGCGCCAATCGACAAAACTGTGCGCAAGGCTCTCAAGTTTTAACCGCCCGACACCCAGCCAACGGTTCAGCGTCTCGGGATGTTGTGACGGACAGCCATACACTTGGGCGTCATCGCCAAGATCCTCTGGCCAGGCAGAAATACCCTGCAGGCGATCGAATGCCTGAATCAGCAGCGGCAGAAAAGTCGGCTGGCGCTTGGCACACAGCTCCAGCAGACGACTTTCCGCCATCGGATGGCGATGCTCGTTCCACAGCCGGATCCAGCACGGCAATGCCTGATCGTCGCGCCCCAGCAGACTGCTCTGACACGCCAACAGGTAAAGCCAGTCGACATCGTCCGGTGCGGCAAGCTGCTGCTCGATACAGCACTGCAAAAACGTCGGCCCGCCGATTCCCGCTTGAGTGAACTGCACCAACAGACGCTTGAGGAACGCGGCATCCTCCGGCAACGGCAGGCACGTGTGCTGACTGGCGAAGTCGGCGAACTCAGGCAGTGGGCGCTGGTTGAAGATGAAGTCGAGGCTGCGGGCGTACCACAGTGATTCGGTCTGCGCAGCCTCTGACCATGTGCTCATCAGATCCGTATCGAACGGGTCCGGCGTTTCGATTCGCTGGAGAAAGGATTCCACCCGATGTGCGTCGTCGAAACCCAGATCCAGCAACTGTTGATCCCAGGCCATACGTTTGGCCAACAGATTCGCGCAACGGTACGACAACGGACCGGCGTCGGCCATCCGGTGGTACAGGCCCCAGCTGACTTCATCGAGCACGTCCAGCGACAGCTCATCCAGCCCTCGGACAAAGGCCTGCCACGCGGCAAAATTGAACCGGCGCGCGGGATCATCCAGCAGCTCGCAAAACTCCCCGAACACCGGAGGGACCTCAACGACAGTCTGTTCTGAGGCTTGGGACTCGTACTCGTCCTCGGGCTCTTCTTCCTCGTCTTCACGCGCCAGACGCAGGGCGTTTTCGTAGGCCATGCGCAGCGCCTGGAAGCCTTGCGGGTCAGTCTCCGGGTGATGCGCTGGCAAACGTGCGCGGTAGGCATTGCGAATCAGGGTTTCGTCGTTAGTAGGCTCGATGCCCAGGCGGATCCAGCAACTCATGACCAGTCGAACTCCTTGAGCGATGCCGGGCGTGGCGGCAAATCGATTTCCATATGCCACGGCAAATCAGCCAGAAACTGAGGGATGTTCGCGGCAAGGCCACGGGCAATCCGCACGTTCAGGGCACTGGCGCCTTGTCGGTCCAGCTCGCGCGCCAGCTCATCGTCGCTGGCACTCAGGCAGGACCAAAACGTCCGGCCCACGACAAAGCCGTCGAAGTAAGCCATCCAGCTACCGTAGTGAAATTGCGCTCTGAGGGCCAAACGACTGTGCAGCCAGTTGCTTTCGTCCAGGTTGACCCACTGATTGCGCACCGCGCAACGCAAGAGAAAGCCCATGCGGCCATAGTCCCAGGACAAAATCCCGCCCGGCCCGCAACTGCCGAAGGTGCGACTGGCAAACTCATGCAGGATGCGTTCGCGGGGGGAGAGATCGTCCAGCAAGGCCTGCCATTCACTCGGCAGACAACGCTGCCACGCCAAGTAGGCCGCGCTGAGGTGCTTGGCATGGCCGTCGTCGGTCATCCGTACGAGCATGTCGAACAGCTGGCCACGGTCATCGATCCCCCAACTGTCCTGCAGATCAATGTAGCGATCATTGCAGAACGCCGGGTCGTCGTAGCTGGCGCCGGTATTGATCGCCGCCATGGGTGCAGACAGGGCGCACAGCCAGCGCTGTTGAATCTCGTCCATGAAAAAAGGCTCCAGGCCGACCGGTGAGGAATGGGGGTCGGCAAAACTGCCGCGGATTGTAGAGAAACCGCCGCCAGCGGCAAAGCCGAACAACGGTTTTCTTGCGCGCACAAAAAAGGCCCCGACGTATCGGGGCCTTCATTCAGCGGCTCATCGCCTGTTCAGACGATTGTGTTGCCGCACATGACTCAGTGCTGCAACGCCGGCTTCTGCGTCCCGTTGATCGGGATGCGTTTGGCTTTCGCTTCTTCCGGGATCACTCGCAACAGGTCGATGCTCAGCAGACCGTTTTTCAGATCGGCAGCCTTGATCTCGATGTGATCGGCCAGGCGGAAGGACAGCTTGAACGCACGCTGGGCGATGCCCTGGTGCAGGAAGGTCACGCCTTCGTTGGCATCACGCTTGCCACCACTGATGGTCAGCACACCTTTTTCGACTTGCAGTTCCAGGTCTTCTTCCTGGAAACCGGCTGCCGCTACGACGATGCGGTATTGATCATCACCGTGTTTTTCGACGTTGTAAGGTGGGTAGCTGCTGCCTGGCTCATTGCGCAGGGCGGTTTCGAACAGGTCGTTGAAACGGTCGAAACCTACCGAGGAACGGAACAGTGGCGCGAGGGAAAATGCAGTACTCATGGTTCAAATCTCCTGAAAACAATCAGCAAGGTTTTTTGACTCCGCGACCCGAATTCGGCATCGCGTAACCCTTAGATAGGGACCGCTGAAATGATTTCAAGAGACTATTTGCAGATTTTTTTCAGGCCGCTTCGGCGACCGGCAGACCGAGCAAACGCGAAACATGATCCGGTTCGGTCTCACGGCGCAGGACGGTGAACAGCTCAGCCGCCTCGGGATAATTGCGCGTGAGCATGGCCAGCCATTGCTTCAAACGGCCCGGCGATTGGCGTGCAGTCATCTGCGCTTTGGCTTGCAACCAGAAGTCCTGGATCAGCGGCATCAGCTCGGCCCAGCTCATCTCGACCACTTCTTCACCAGCGCGGGCGGCGGCGATCTGCTTGGCCAGATCCGGGCGCGAGACCAGACCGCGACCGAGCATGATGTCTTCCACACCACTGATTTCCCGGCAACGCCGCCAGTCTTCGACGCTCCAGATATCGCCGTTGGCGAACACCGGGACTTTGACCACGTCCTGCACGCGCGGAATCCACTCCCAGTGTGCGGGCGGTTTGTAGCCGTCCATTTTCGTACGGGCGTGAACCACGATGTGCTCGGCGCCGCCCTCAGCCAATGCCGTGGCGCAGACCAGCGAACCGTCGGGGCTATCGAAGCCCAGGCGCATTTTTGCGGTGACGGGAATGTGCGCGGGTACGGCGCGGCGGACGTGCTCGACGATCTGGTTGAGCAGTTCCGGCTCCTTGAGCAAAACCGCACCGCCACGGGATTTATTGACGGTCTTGGCCGGGCAGCCGAAGTTGAGGTCGATCACTTCGGAGCCGAGTTCGCAGGCCAGTGCAGCGTTTTCCGCCAGGCATACAGGGTCGGAACCGAGCAATTGCACGCGCAATGGCACACCGGACGCGGTGCGCGCACCGTTGAGCAACTCCGGGCCGAACTTGTGGAAATAGGCCGGCGTGAGCAACTGGTCGTTGACCCGAATGAATTCGGTCACGCACCAGTCGATGCCGCCAACGCGGGTCAGCACGTCGCGGAGAATGTCGTCGACCAACCCCTCCATGGGCGCCAGAGCAATTTGCATGGGAAAACACTACTTGAGGAAAAACGTGCGGCAGTTTACTGGATATCGCGCAAATCCGCAGAACAACACATATTCCTTGTAGGAGTGAGCCTGCTCGCGATAGCGGTGTGACAGTGAGGCATATGTTGGCTGACACACCGCTATCGCGAGCAGGCTCACTCCTACAGTTTAGATTCGGGCAGATTCCGGGATCTGGATAGCCGGACCATAGCCCTCGATGAATTCGGCCGGCATGCGCTTGGGCTTGCCCGTGGACAGCTCAATGCAGACAAACGTGGTCTGCGCGCGCAACAGCGTGGCATTGTCGCTCGGGCGCTTGAGCTGGAAATGCCGGGTCATTTTCAGGCGCTGATCCCAATCGACAATCCAGGTTGCCAATTGCAGTTCGTCGCCTTCATAGGCCGCTGCCAGATAATCGATCTCGTGACGCACTACGGCCATCGCCCGATCCAGTCGCCGATACTCGACCAGATCCAGGCCCAGACGCTGCGAATGACGCCAGGCGCAACGCTCGAGCCAGGTCACGTACACGGCGTTATTCGCGTGGCCCAGCCCGTCAATGTCCTCGGCGCCTACTTGCAGATCAATGGTAAACGGCGTTGCCCGATCCCAGCCCATGCCCCACTCCCGGTCAATGTATTCAACCGGGGCAGTGTAACGGAGCTCAGGCCGATTGGCGCGCCTGAAGACTGCGGCCGGCCAGCAGTGATAACACGCCATCAACCACTCGAGGGTCGGCCAGCACACGCTGATGACCGCCGCCTTCAAGGCGCAACAGGCGACTGTCGAACCAGGATTCGTGGATCAGTTGCGATTCCTTGACCGAAACGAAGTTGTCGTCCTCGGCATGCACGATCAAGCCGGGCATATCCAGTTGATAGTGGGCAACGTCGAGCGTGGCGGCGCGCATACCAACGTCTTGCTCGACCTGACGGATGAAAGCGGAACGGGCTCGCGGCGGCATGCCGACGTAGCGGGCAAAACCGCGCAATACGCCAAGAATGCGTGCAGGCGCGGCAATGCTGACGAGGGTTTCGGTGCGCAAGCCCAGTTGCACGGCGAGCATGGCGCTGGCGCCGCCCATGGAGTGACCGATAACCGCTTGCAACGGCGGCAACTCGGCAGCAGCTTCGAGCATCGCCCGAGCGAACAAAACGACATTGGCTTCACGCCCCGGCGAACGACCGTGGGCAGGACCATCGAGCGCAACAACGGTATAACCGGAATCGACCAGTGCGGTGATCAGCGCGGCGAACTGGGTCGGGCGCCCTTCCCAACCGTGCATCAACAGCACCGTCGGGCCTTGGCCCCAGCGCAGCGCCGAGAGGCCGAAGCGCAAAGTGATCCGCTCGGAACTGGCCAGCAGCGGCAGCTCCCAATCCCGCAGCGGCAGCGAACGTGGCGTCATGAATGCCAGACGCATTTTGCTCGCCACGCGTTGCGGTGCAATCCAGCCCAAGGTGCCATTAACGCCACGAACCCACTTCAACGTGTTCATCGCTCTCTCCTCAGGCCTGTTGCCTTCAGGTCAACGCACCGCCGACTTGGCAGCGCGCAGCAATCGATCGGATAGATCTCCCGGGCCGAGCGCTCTTGCGAGTGCCAGACCACCCACCATCAAGGCCACGTCGGCCAGGGCTTTGTCGGTGTCCTCGGGGCTGGACGCCAACTGCGCAACCATCAACTCCAGGTGTTCGTTCAGCGCTATGCGGAACGATTCCGGCAGCCGCCCCAACTCACCGATGGACGCTGGAATCGGGCATGCCGCGTCGCTGGAATCACGGTGTTTGCGCGACAGGTAGAACGCAGCGACCAGGGCGCGGCGCTCTTCGCCGGTCAGTTCGGCATCCATGTCGGCAATCAGGTCGCGGCGGCGACCGAGCAATTGCTTGAACGCTTCGAGCATCATTGCGTCCTTGCTTTCGAAGTGCGCGTAGAAGCCACCGACGGTGAGGCCGGCTGCGCCCATCACTTCACCCACGCTAGGGTCCGCCGGGCCGCGCTGAATCAGTGCAGCGCTGGCAGCCTTGAGGATGCGTTCGCGGGTTTGAGCTTTTTTATCGTTCATCGCTGCCTCCGAATATTACAACTAGAATATTATTCGCATAATAATATTCTGCAAGTCAAGGATATGACCGCTGGTCTGAAGCACAGTGTAAGGAAAAAGGAGAATTGGCCAAACGCCAGACAAACAAAAGGGCCATTCAATAATTGAATGACCCTTATAAAATCCCGCAGAGCGGGTAATCGTGGCGTCCCCTAGGGGACTCGAACCCCTGTTACCGCCGTGAAAGGGCGGTGTCCTAGGCCACTAGACGAAGGGGACACAAACCTTCTATACAACTGATCAGCGCTGAGTACTGATCGATTCAAGGCCGGTGTGGCCAGACCTTGAACTTGTAAAATTGGTGGAGCTTAGCGGGATCGAACCGCTGACCTCCTGCATGCCATGCAGGCGCTCTCCCAGCTGAGCTAAAGCCCCGGATTTTTCGCCTCGCGGCGGAGCGACATCTTGCAACATCGCTTCTGTAAAACTGGCGTCCCCTAGGGGACTCGAACCCCTGTTACCGCCGTGAAAGGGCGGTGTCCTAGGCCACTAGACGAAGGGGACGCAAACCCTTCTATACAATTGATCAACGCTGAGTGTTGATCGCTTCAAGGCCGGTGTGGCCAGACCTTGAAGTGTAAATTGGTGGAGCTAAACGGGATCGAACCGTTGACCTCTTGCATGCCATGCAAGCGCTCTCCCAGCTGAGCTATAGCCCCTCATCGTTGATGTCATCGCTGAGGACGGGGCGAATCTTAAGGGCGTATCGAAAGCCTGTCAAACTTATTTTTGAAATTTTTCAAAGTTTTTCGTCGGCATAACAATCACTTACCGCCCTCCTCCCGAAAATCCGGGACTTGGGATAAAGCATGCCCCTGTAGGAGCTGCCGCAGGCTGCGATCTTTTGACGTTGCCGTTTAAAGATCAAGATCAAAAGATCGCAGCCTTCGGCAGCTCCTACAGGGGGGGTTAAGCTATCAGGCGATCGCGCCCAGCAGCTTTTCCCACTCTTTGTTTTCTTTCTTCGACACGCCGCCCAGCAGGTCGATTGCCTGGCGCAGACGATACCGGGTCAGATCCGGGCCAAGGATTTCCATCGCATCGAGCACCGACACCGAACTCGCCTGACCGGTGATCGCAGCGAACATCAGCGGCATCGCATCGCGCAGTTTCAACTCCAGCGATTCAACCACCGCCTGAATCGTCGCGGTGATGTTGTCCTTCTCCCACTGACGCAGGCTTTCCAGCTTCCACAGGATCAACTGCATCAACTGTCGAACCTGATCACCCGAGAGCTTTTTCGATTCGAACAGCTTGGCATCCGGGTTAACGCCACCGGCGAAGAAGAACCCGCCCAGCGGTGCAACCTGGCTGAAGGTTTCGACGCGACCCTGAACGTGCGGCGCGATCTTCATCATGTATTCGGAATTGAACGCCCACTTCTGCACGCGTGCGGCGAACTCTTCCACCGGCAGATCGCGCAACCACTGGCCGTTGAGCCACGACAGCTTCTCGATATCGAAGATCGGCCCGCCCAGCGAGACACGCTTGAGGTCGAAGTTGTCGACCATTTCCTGCAGCGAGAACTTCTCGCGCTCGTCCGGCATCGACCAGCCCATGCGGCCGAGGTAGTTGAGCATCGCTTCGGGCATGAAGCCCATGCGCTCATAGAACGTCACCGAGGTCGGGTTCTTGCGCTTGGACAGCTTGCTCTTGTCCGGGTTACGCAGCAGCGGCATGTAGCACAGCTCCGGTTGTTCCCAGCCGAAGTATTCGTACAGCAGAATCAGTTTCGGCGCCGATGGCAGCCACTCTTCACCACGCAGCACGTGAGTGATACCCATCAGGTGATCGTCGACGACGTTGGCGAGGAAGTACGTCGGCAGGCCGTCGGTCTTCATCAGCACTTGCATGTCCATGCGATCCCACGGGATCTCGACATCGCCACGCAGCATGTCCGGCACCACGCACACACCTTCGCTAGGCACTTTCATGCGGATCACGTGGGGTTCGCCGGCCGCCAGACGAGCGGCGACTTCTTCTTTCGACAGCAGCAGCGCGCGACCGTCGTAACGCGGGGTTTCGCCGCGGGCCATTTGCTCGGCGCGCATCTGGTCCAGCTCTTCAGCGGTGCAGAAGCATGGGAACGCGTGGCCCATGTCGACCAGTTGCTGGCAGTATTTCTGGTAGATGTCGCCGCGCTCGCTCTGGCGATACGGGCCGTGCGGGCCGCCGACGTCCGGGCCTTCGCTCCAGTCGATACCCAGCCAGCGCAGGGCGTCGAAGATCTGCTGTTCGGACTCGCGGGTCGAACGCAACTGGTCGGTGTCTTCGATGCGCAGGATGAACTCACCGCCATGCTGCTTGGCAAAGCAGTAGTTGAACAATGCGATGTAAGCGGTACCTACGTGGGGGTCCCCGGTAGGCGATGGCGCGATGCGAGTGCGGACGGTGGTCATGGCATGTCTCGAAAAGAATGAAAAGCAAAACAATCAAGCGGCGAATGGTAACAGGCGACACCCGCCCCGCTCCAGCGGGCAGGGCATTTAAGCCAAGTTTGCCTCTGGAACGCCGGTAAGCCGTGGTGAATGGGCAAATATCAGCGGATGGCATTTACCGTTTATCGGCTGTATGCCAGATTCGCCTGCTGATAACTTTCCTTACAATTCCTCGACTACAGTTTGCCCATGCCTGCCCAACTCAAGCGTCGCCTGTTGATTTTCCTGCTGCTCGTCCTGCTGATTGCCGGGGGCTTTTTTGCCCATTGGTTTTTCAAGGGACGCTTCTATGAAAGCACCGACAACGCTTATGTCCAGGGTGAAATCACCCGTGTTTCGAGCCAGTTGAGCGCGCGCATCGATGAAGTGCTGGTGCAGGACAATCAACACGTGGAAAAAGGCCAGTTGCTGGTGCGCCTCGAACCCAATGATTTCCGTCTGGCCATTGATCGCGCCACCGCCGCCCTCGCCACCCGTGAAGCAGAACGCCTGCAAGCGCAAAGCAAATTGACTCAGCAATCGAGTCTGATCGCCGCCAGCGACGCGCAAGTGGCGACCACCCAAGCGACACTTGGCCGCTCGCAGATGGATTTGTCGCGTGCCGAAACCCTGCGCAAACCCGGCTATGTTTCCGAAGAACGCGTGACCACCCTCTCCGCTGACGCTCATATCGCCCGTTCGCAAGTGGCCAAGGCGCAAGCCGACGCACAGGGCCAGCGCCAACAGGTCAACGCCCTGAACGCGGAAATCAAACGCCTCGACGCACAGATTGCCAACGCCCGCGCCGACCTCGCGCAAGCCGAACTCAACCTGACCCGCAGTGGAATCCATGCACCGATCAGCGGTCTGGTCGGCCAGCGTGCCGCGCGCAATGGTCAAGTGGTGCAGGCCGGCGCTTATCTGCTGTCGATCGTCCCGGACGAAGACATCTGGGTGCAGGCCAATTTCAAGGAAACCCAGATCGGTCATATGCAACCCGGCCAAAAAGCCGAGCTGACCTTCGATGCTTATGGCGACACGCCGATCGAAGCGCGAGTCGATAGTCTGTTCGCCGCGTCCGGCGCGCAGTTCAGCCTGCTGCCGCCAGACAACGCCACCGGCAATTTCACTAAAGTCGTGCAACGAATTCCGGTGAAGCTGACCTTCAAGGCCGACAACCCGCTGCACGGCAAGATCCGTCCGGGCATGTCGGTGACCGCCACTGTGAACATCAAAGACGCTCCGGACAATGGCCGGTGATTCACTGATCCGCCCGGTCGGCGAACCGACCCGGCGCGATTGGATTGCGGTGATGAGCGTGATGCTCGGTGCCTTTATGGCGGTGCTCGACATCCAGATCACCAACTCGTCGCTGAAAGATATTCAGGGCGCGTTGTCAGCGACGCTGGAAGAAGGCTCGTGGATTTCCACCTCGTATCTGGTCGCGGAAATCATCATGATCCCGCTGACCGCGTGGCTGGTGCAGTTGCTCTCGGCGCGGCGTCTGGCGGTGTGGGTGTCGCTGGGGTTTCTGGTTTCGTCGTTGCTGTGCTCAATGGCCTGGAGCCTGGAGAGCATGATCGTCTTCCGCGCAATGCAGGGTTTCACCGGCGGCGCGCTGATCCCGCTGGCATTCACCCTGACCCTGATCAAACTCCCCGAACACCACCGCGCCAAAGGCATGGCGATGTTTGCCATGACCGCGACGTTCGCGCCGTCGATCGGCCCGACGCTGGGCGGCTGGCTCACGGAGAACTGGGGCTGGGAGTACATCTTCTACATCAACATCCCGCCGGGGCTGATCATGATCGCCGGGTTGATGTACGGACTGGAAAAGAAAGAAGCGCACTGGGAATTACTGAAAAGCACCGACTACACCGGCATCCTCACGCTGGGCATCGGCCTCGGGTGCTTGCAGGTGTTTCTTGAAGAGGGTCATCGCAAGGACTGGCTGGAATCGAGCCTGATTGTGACGTTGGGCAGCATTGCGCTAGTGAGCCTGATCACCTTTGTGATCGTGCAGATATCCAAACCGAATCCGCTGATCAACTTGGGAATCCTGCGCAATCGCAACTTTGGGTTGTCGAGTATTTCCAGTCTGGGCATGGGTGTCGGGTTGTACGGCTCGATCTATCTGTTGCCGCTGTACCTGGCGCAGATCCAGAACTATAACGCCTTGCAGATCGGTGAAGTGATCATGTGGATGGGCGTGCCGCAGCTGTTTCTGATTCCGCTGGTGCCGAAACTGATGAAGATTATTTCGCCGAAGTGGCTGTGCACGCTGGGGTTTGGCTTGTTTGGTCTGGCGAGTTTTTCGTCCGGGGTGCTCAACCCGGATTTCGCCGGGCCGCAGTTCAATCAGATCCAGATTATTCGCGCGCTGGGTCAGCCGTTGATCATGGTGACCATTTCGCTGATCGCCACGGCGTACATCCTGCCGCAGGACGCGGGGTCGGCGTCGAGTCTGTTCAATATTCTGCGTAACCTCGGCGGTGCGATCGGCATTGCTTTGCTGGCGACGCTGCTGGATGCGCGCACCAAGACTTACTTCGATTATTTGCGTGAAGCGGTGGTGCCGACCAATCCGCAGGTGGCCGAGCGACTGGCGTCGATGACCGATCGGTTTGGCAGTGACACGGCGGCGTTAGGCAAGCTGAGTGAGATCGTCCATCAGCAGGCGGCGATCATGGCGTACAACGATGCGTTTCACTTTGTCGGGATTGCGTTGGGGATCAGCATGTTGGCGATATTGTTGACCAAAAAACTGCCGCAAGGGTTGAAGGCTGGGGAGTCCCACTAACTGCAACTGATCGTTCCCATGCTCCGCGTGGGAATGACTCCGGTGACGCTCTGCGTCACAGCGGACGCGGAGCGTCCGGGGCTGCATTCCCACGCAGAGCGTCACTAGTGTCCGGTAAAAACTGAAGGGGGAGCTTGCTCCCCCTTGCTGTGCCTGCTTCCTGAGCAATAATCAGGTTTTTCAGACTCGATTTTCGACTATGTTCAGCAGCACCCGATTTGCGCA